>DATLWA010000125.1:0-33115 GCA_035576905.1 Gemmatimonadales bacterium | reverse complement strand
CGTCTGACCCAGCCTGCGGCGGCGGCGCTCGCCCACCCCTACATGGGCGGCGGCGCGGGCCGCCGTACGTTCCCGGCCGGCAGCTATGTCATCGAGCTGAACCAGCCGCAGCGGCGCCTGGCCAAAGCCATCCTCGAACCGCAGGCGACCCTGCAGCCCGACTTCGTGGCCGACCAGATCGCCAAGTTCCAGCGCAACCGCCGGCGTGGCGAAAACGCCGATCGCGAGGATTACGGCTTCTACGACGTCACCGCGTGGTCCTTGCCCTACACGTTCAACATCGAGGCCTACTGGGCCGAAGACGCAGGCGCGTTGGGCGGCACCGCTGTGACCGACACGCTGTTGCCCGCCCCGCCCCCGCCCGCCAGAGCGGCCACGGCTTTCGTCTTCACCGACGACAATCTCGGAGCCGCCCGGCTGGCGCTGGCCCTGGAGCGCGAGGGGTTCAAGCTCGCGGTGGCGCTGGCGCCGCTCGTGGCCGATGGCAAGACCTGGCCGCGCGGCACGTTCATCGCGCGGTTGCAGCGCAACCCCGCGGCGCTGGCCGAGCGCATCACAGCGCTGGCGCCGCCGCTGGGCGTCGCGGTGACGGCGGTGCAGAGCGCCTTCGCCGATACCGGCAACGTCGGCACGGGATCGGATCTGGTAGTGAGTCTGAGCGCGCCCATGATTCTCGTGGGCGTGGGCGACGGTATCGACGAGACCAGCTACGGCTGGGTGTGGCACTTCCTCACGCGCGACCTTAACACGCCCTTCGTGCCCGTGCCGTTGCGCCGCATCGGCGGCATGGACGATCTGGCGCGCTACAACGTGTTGTATCTACCCGACGGCTCTCCCTCGCGCATGCGGCGCGAGCTGGGCGACGACGGCATCGCGAAGCTCAAAGCGTGGGTGAATTCCGGCGGGGCGTTGATCGGCATCGGCGGCGCGGGATTGTTCGCCGCCAACAAGGACGTGGGCCTCTCGAGCATCACGGCAGTCGGCGACAGCGGCAAGCCCGACACGACGGTGAAAGCGAGCGCCCCACCACTCCCCTCGCCCGGCGCCACCGCGCACGACAAGCCGGAGGCGCTGCCGGGCTCGATCTTCCGCGCCACGCTCGATCGCACCCACTGGCTCACGCTCGGCTACGAGCAGAACCAGCTGCCGGTCTATCTCGAGGGCGACACGTTCTGGCGCCAGTCCAAGAATGGCGCCAATCCGCTCGTGTTCACGGGCGACTCGCTCACGCTCTCGGGGTTCACCTGGCCCGACAACACCGAGCGCCTGCTCAAGGGCACCGCCTGGGCGGTGGTCGAGAACCAGGGCTCGGGCCGCGTGATCCTGTTTCTGGGCGATCCGCTGTTCCGGGCGTTCTGGCGCGGTCCGGCGCGGCTCGTGACCAACGCCATTCTGATGGGCCCCAACCGCTGACGGAAACAACGAGGGCCACGGAAACTCTCCGTGGCCCTCGAAGCAAGCGAGCAGCGGCTCCTCAGGCGAGCCGCACGCTCCGCTTGGTCAGGAAGTTCTCCAGCACTTTGTAGCGGCTCGGCTCCTTGTAGCGGCTCTGCTCCTGGCGCTCGGGACGCGGCGTGCGTAGGCGATCGCGCATGAACGCCCGCTCGTCGCTCTCCGGCACCTTCCACGACACGGTGATGCGTTTCTGCTTGCGCATCACGTCGATCGACACGGTCTCCCCAGCGTCGTACGACCGCAGAATGCGCATGGCGTGCGACGGCGAGGTCGGCTTGCGGCCGCCGATCGTGAGAATAACGTCGCCGCCTTTGAGCGGCAGCGCGCTGTCGGCCGAGCTCTTCACCACCAACACACCGTCGCTCGTGCCGAAGTAGCTGCCGAGATCGGCGTTGAGATTGACCAGGTCGAGGTCGCACCAGCTGTCGCCATAGCAGAACGAGAAGCCGTCCATCTTCATGTTGGGGGCGAGCATCCCCGTCATCGGACCCATGTGCAGCTCGACATCGGGGCGCGGCATTGCCATGGCACCCGGCCCCGCCATCGTCCAGTTCGGCTCCACGTCCTGGGCGATAATCGTTGCCGTCTTGGTATCCGAGCCGCGGCGATACTCGATCTTGACGGTGTCGCCCGGCTCGAGCTTGTGCGCGAGCTGGACGAGCTTCATGCCGGGGCCGGACTCGTCCTCGTCGGCCGCGACCAGCCCGCCGAGCGGCGTGCCGTTGAACTTGGTGATGACGTCACCCGCCTGGAGCCCCGCCTTCTCGGCCGGTCCGCCGGGCGTCACCCCTTCGAGCCGCGCACCGATTTTATCGCTGTCGGCGTTGGCCGCGCTGTTGACGAGGACGCCGAGCCGGCCGCGGTTCTCCGATGTCGTGAACGTGAAGGCCCGGGCCTCGGGCGCGGGGCGCGCCGGCCGGGCGCGCGGGGCGCGCGGCGTTTCCTGCGCGGTGAGACTGCCCGCGCTCATTGCCAACGCGGCGACCATGGCAAACACCTGCATGCGATGCTTCACAGCGACTCCCTCCGGGGCCGTCACAGCCCCACGTAAGTGACGCGGGTAGCGCGGACATTCACCAGCTGCTGCATCAGTTGCACCCGCTGCTGCCAGAGTTGAACGAGCTGGGCATCCCGGTCCCGCGAACGCGAGTCCTGGTTTTCCAGCAGGGCATCGACGACGGCAATCCGGTCTTCCAGGGCCGCGGTGAGCGCCGCCTCGCGGCCGCTCATCACGCGGTCGTCGCCGCCCACCTGCTGCAGCGTCGACTCCAGCGTCGCCGACCGTTGCTTCGCCTGGCTCAGCTCGGCGTGCAGCGAATCGGACCACGGCCGGAACACGATCAAACCGGCGATGGCCGCCGCGGCCAGCAGGCCGAGGAAACCGATCGCGCGGCCGCCGTGGCGCCGTCCCGCTTCCGCTTCCGCCCGAATCACGGCCCAGCGATCGCGCGGCGGCCGGCGCACCGGCAGCGCCTTGAGCTGCGCCACACGCTGGTACAATGCGTCGAGCTCGGCGAGACACGCGGCGCACTCCTCGACGTGCCGGCGGGCGTATACCGAGCCGTCGCCGTCGCGCAGGGCGACCAGGTCCTCCATCGTACAGTGCATCATCGGGTCTGCGATCCCTCCTCCAACAGTTTCCGCAAGCGGGCGTGCGCCCGCGCGAGTTGCGACTTCGAAAAACTCACCGTCTTCTCCATCAGCGCCGCGATCTCCTCGTGGGTGTAGCCCTCCACGTCGTGCAGCCACACCACCGCGCGCGACATCTCCGACAGGTGCTCGAACGCGCGCTCCAGGTCGATCCCCAACCCCACCGGCGCCGGGCCGTGTCCACCCGCCTCGTCGTCGAACACCTCGGTGGCGCGCAGTTTCTCGCGGCGAATCCGCATCAACGCCTTGGACGCCGCGATCTGGCGGATCCAACCCCACAGCGATCCGTCGCCGCGGTAGCGCCCGATGCTCCGCACCACCTCGAGGAACGTCTCCTGCAGCACGTCCTCGGCATCCTCGGAATTGCGCAGGATGCGGCGGGCGAAGTTGTACACCGGCGTCTCGAAGGCGCGGAACAACGCCTCGAGCGCATCGAGATCGCCCGCGCGAGCCCGCGCGACGGTGACGTCAGGGACGGCCAAGGCCAGTGTCATCGTTCGTAAAGGTAGATGCCCGAACGGGCTGCCACGTCGCAGTGATTCGCGATGTTGTAACCGCTTGCCGTCTTACGACTTGCAACTAACTTCCGACCATGGCGGATAATCTGAAGCAATGGCTCCATCATTGGCAGGATGAAGGCGACGCTGCCTTTCTTTATGGTATCCTCGCCGCCCAGGAACCCGACCCCAAAAAGCGCGACATCTACGACAAGCTGGCGGGCGTGGAGCGCCGCCATACCGAAATGTGGGCCAAGCTGCTGGGCGAGCACGGCCACACGGTGCCCGCCGCCGGTCCCGCGCCGTCGCTGAACGCGCGCGCGCTGGCGTGGCTGGGCCGGCGTTTCGGACCGCACTACCTCCTGCCGCTGCTGTTGCGCGAAGAGGGGCGCGAGGTGAAGGGCTACATGGACCTGCACCGCGATTCCGAGCCGGGCGACGCCAAACGGGTGTCGCTCACACTGGCGCGCGAATCGGCCGAGCACGCGGAGACGCTGGCGGGCCTCGCCGGCCGCAGCGCCGAGCCGTGGCACCAGACGTCGTCGGGCGGCTTCCTGCGCAACGTGGTGTACGGCTTCAACGACGGTCTCACCGCGAACTTCGGCTTGGTGGCGGGCGTGATCGGGGCGGCCGTGGCGCCGCACTTTATCCTGATCTCGGGCGTGTCGGGAATGTTCGCCGACGCGCTGTCGATGGGCGCATCGGGATTCCTCGCCGCCAAGAGCGAGCAGGAAGTGTACGACCACGAGATCGCGATGGAGCGCGAAGAGATCCGCCTGATGCCGGAGATCGAAGAAGAAGAGCTGTCGCTGCTCTACCAGGCGAAGGGCATCGAGCCGGGCATCGCCAAGCGCATGGCCGCCGACCTGATGCGCGATCCGCAGCGCGCGCTCGACGAAAGCGTGCGCGAAGAGCTGGGGATCGGGGCCGCGCACTCGACGCCGCTCAAGGAAGGCTGGGTCACCGGCATCGCGACGGCGGTGGGCGCATTCATTCCGGTGGCGCCCTTCCTGGTCCTCACGGGGCCCGCGGCCATATGGACCGCGTTCGGGGTCGCCATGTTGTCGCATTTCGCCGTCGGCGCCGCGCGCAGCTTTTTCACCGGCCGCGGAATCATCCGCAGCGGCATCGACATGTTCGTGGTGGGACTGGGCGTGGCGGCGGTAGGGTACGTCGTCGGCGACGTGATCGCGAAGATGATCTAGACGACCAGGTTCACCAGCCGATCCTGCACGTAGACGACTTTCTTCACCTTCTGGCCGTCGACAAACTTCTTCACGCCTTCCTCTTTCATTGCCCGGCCCACCACATCCTCCTGCGACGCGCCGCGCGGCACCGTGAAGCGCGCGCGGACCTTGCCGTTCACCTGCACGGCGATTTCGACCTCGTCTTCGGCGGCGAGGCGCTCGTCGTGGGCCGGCCAGCGCGCCTGGAACACGGTCGTCTTGTGGCCGAACGCCTCCCACAGCTCTTCGGTCAGGTGTGGCGCGTACGGCGCCAACAGGATTACGAGCGGCTCGATTGCCTCGCGCACCACGCCTCCCTCGGCGCGCACCGTGTTCACGTATTCCATCATCGCCGCGATCGCCGTGTTGTAATTGAGCGACTCGGTGTCGGCCGTGACCTTGCGGATCGTCTGGTGCAGTTTGCGCACGACGGCCGGGGGCAGTTGCCCCGCGGCGGACGCCTCGTGCGCCAACACCCATACCTTATCGAGGAAGCGCCGGATGCCGGTGATGCCCTCGTCGCGGAAATCGCCGCCCTCCTGGAAGGGCCCCAGGAACATCAGGTACATGCGGATGGTGTCGGCGCCCCACTTCTGGATGTAGGCGTCGGGCACGACCACGTTGCCGCGCGACTTCGACATCTTGGCGCCGTCTTTGATGATCAGGCCATGCGCGCGAAACTTCGGGAACGGCTCCTCGAAAGACACGTGCCCCAGCTCGTGCAGCACCATCGTGATGAAGCGCGAGTACAGGAGGTGCAGTACGGCGTGCTCGTTGCCGCCGATGTAGCTGGTGACGGGCAGCCACGTCTTGGTGCGCGCGCCGTCCCACGGCCGGTCGTCGAATTCGGTCGAGGGGTAGCGCAGGAAGTACCACGCCGAGTCGAGGAACGTGTCCGAGACATCGGTCTCGCGGCGCCCCTGCGCGCCACACTGCGGGCACTTCACGAAATACCACTCCTTGTGCCGCGCCAGCGGACTTACGCCTGAGTCGTCAGGCCGGAAGTCCTCGATTGGCGGCAGCAGGACGGGCAGGTCCTTCTCGGGCACGCCGACCGGCCCGCACTTGTCGCAGTAGATCACCGGAATCGGCGGACCCCAATAGCGCTGGCGCGAGATGCACCAGTCGTGCAGGCGGAACTGCACCTGCGGCCGCCCCAGGCCCTTCTGCTGGAGCCAGGCGACGATGCGCGCCGCGCCGTCGCGCCAGCCGAGGTCGTCGAACTGCCCGGAATTGACCAGCTGCCCGGCGTCGCCGACGTACGGCAGCGCCCCGCCCTCGGGCGCGCGCACGACTTCCTTGATCGGCAGCTTGAACTGCTGCGCGAATTCGAAATCTCTGGTGTCATGCGCCGGCACGGCCATGATGGCGCCGGTGCCGTACTCCATGAGCACATAGTCGGCGATCCAGATCGGGATCGCCTCGCCCGTCGCCGGATTGCGCGCGTACGACCCCACGAACACGCCGGTCTTGGTCTTGTCCCCAACGCGGCGCGCCACGACGTCCTTGGCCGCGGCCTGGCGCTGGTACGCGCGCACGGCGGGGCGCTGCTCTTCCGCCGTGAGCGTGTCCACCAGCGGGTGCTCGGGCGCCAGCACCATGTACGTGGCCCCGAACACCGTGTCGGGTCGCGTGGTGAACACCGTGAGCTTGTGACCGCTGGGCGTCTCGAACACCAGCTCGGCGCCTTCGCTGCGGCCGATCCAGTTGTGCTGCAGCGTGCGGGTCGAGTCGGACCAGTCGAGCCGCTCGAGATTGTCGAGCAGCCGTTGCGCGTAGCGGGTGATCGAGAAGAACCACTGCTCGAGAAAGCGCAGCTCGACCTTGGTGTCGGGATGGCGCTCGCAGTAACCGCCGTGCACCACCTGCTCGTTGGCGAGCACGGTCTTGCACTTGGGGCACCAGTTGACGGCTGCCTTCTTCCGGGTGGCGAGCCCGGCTTTGAGCAGCTGCAGGAAGATCCACTGCGTCCACTTGTAGTAGCGCGGATCGGTGGTGGACAACTCGTGGCGCCAATCGAACATGCCGCCGAAGCGCCGCAGCTGGCGGCGGAACGTCTCGATGTTCTGCGGGATCAGCTTGCCCGGGTGGGTGCCGATCGCGATCGCGTAGTTCTCGGAATGAATGCCGAACGCGTCGAAGCCGATCGGCTCGAACACGTCGTGGCCCTGCAGCCGCTTGAACCGGCCGTAGATGTCCGCCCCGGTGAAGGCGAACATGTTCCCCACGTGAAGCCCCTCGGCCGACGGATAGGGGAACATCATGAGGTTGTGAAACGGCCGCGCCGGACGATCGAGGTCGGGCTCGTTGGTCCGGGCCTCGACCCAGCGCGCCTGCCACTTGGTCTCGACCGCGGAGGGATCGTAGCTCGGGGCTGCACTCATAAGCTTCGAAATTAAGCGGACTTGCCCGCCTGTGGAACCCTGCGTAGGTTCGCCTCCGACCGCATGACGAACCGTTCTCCGCAGCTGCAGCAGTCTTTCCTGCTTACGGGCGTCGGCAGCGCCGCGGTGCTGGTGGTGCTGCTCGCCCTGCTCGCCGGGAACAGCGCCAACAACACGCTGCGGCGTCAGGCGAACGACCGCGGCCGCGACGTGGCGACGCGCGTTTCGGCCCTCGTGACGCAGTACCTGCGCGAGCGCCGCCGCGAAGCCGAAGTGCTGGCCCAGCTGCCCGACGTGGTGGATGCCGCGCGCAAGGGCGGCCAGGATGCCGTACAGCGCGGCCTGGACAAGCAGGACATTCCCACGCTGGAGCGGGCGTTTTCCGGGCGCCGGGAGCTGGGCGGCGACCCCACGCTGCAGGCGTTCATCCGCAACTACGGCCAAGTCTCGGACTTCGCCGAGATCTTCTTCACCGAGAGCCACGGCTACAACGTCCTCACTTCGGACCGGACGTCCGACTTCGTGCAGTCCGACGAGGACTGGTGGCAGCAGGCCTTCCGGGAAGGCGCCTACGAGGGCGAGCCCACGTACGACTCCTCCAGCGCCGCCGTCTCGATCTCTTACAACGTGGCGGTGCGCCCCAGCAAGACCGCGCGCCCGGTGGGCGTCCTCAAAGCCGTTTTCGCGCTCGACCGCCTGTCGCGATTGCTCGCGGGGGCGGATCTGGGCGGCGACGCCGTGCTGGAGGTGGTGGACGAACACGGGCACGTCGTGGTAAGCCCCGATCCCCGGTTGCTGCTGCAGCCGCTCCCGGACGCCGCGCTGATCCCACGGCGCAACGTGGCCGCCGACACGACCATCGTCGCATCCCGCGGCGAGGAGCTGGTGGTCTCGGTGCCCGCCAACGAGGGCCGCTGGTGGGTGTTGTTCCGGCAGCCGGGTGCGTCGGCGTACGCGGCGGCGCGGGCCACCAAGCGGCAAGTCTGGATCGGGGCACTGGCGTTGTTCGCGGTCACCATCGCCGTGCTGGTGGCGCTGGGGACGTGGCTGAACCGCCGTGTGACCCGGCCCGTGAAGATCGCCGGCGAAGTGGCGGGGAAGATCGCGGGCGGGGATCTCTCGATCAGCGTCGTGTCACAGCAGGCCGAGACGGCGGACGTGCAGGAGCTGCTGTCCTCGGTGCACACGATGGTCGTGGCGCTGCGCCGCCTGGTGGGGGCGATCCGCACGGCGGCCGACGAAGCCGCCGCGATGGCGGCCGAGATCTCGGCCTCGACCGAGCAGATGAGCGCGAGCACCGAGGAGCTGACGGCGACGACGCAGGATCTGTCGCAGCGCGCCGGGCAACAGGCGCAGCTGGTACGCTCGGCGGCGCAGGATGCCGCGCGCATCCTGCAGATCGCCACCGTGCTGGCGACCGGCGCGGACGAAGCGGTGCGCCGCAACGCCAACGTGGCCGCGCTGGCGCGGCGCCATCGCGAGCAGCTGGACCAGAGCACGGCCCAGCTCGCCCGCCTGGCCGAGGATATCGAGCGCGGCGCCGCGGAGGCCGCGGCGCTGTCGCAAGCGTCAGCCGAAATTCAGAAATTTGTCACCCAGGCGAAGTCGGTGGCGACACAGACCAACATGCTGGCCTTGAACGCCGCGATCGAAGCGGCACGGGCCGGCCCGCAGGGCCGCGGCTTCGCCGTCGTCGCCGACGAAGTGCGCAAGCTCGCCTCGCACGCGGCCGCGTCCGCCGGCGAAACGGGCGACGTGGTGCGCGGCGTGCTGGCGCGCGTGCAGGCGACGCGCGACCGGTTGACGCGCCTGGCGCAGGGCGGCGCGGCGGTGCGCGAGACCGCGCAGTCGGCCGCCCAAGGCCTGTCGACCGTGGCGAACGAAGCCGACGCCAACGACGCGTGGGGTCGCGAGATCGCCACCTCCGCGAACGAAATGCGCACCCTGGTGGAAGAGATCACGGCGCGGCTGCATACACTGGCGAAGGGCACCGACGACCTGCTGGCGTCGGCCGAGGAGATTGCGGCGTCGAGCGAGGAGCAGAACGCGTCGACGGAGGAGATCGCGTCGTCGGCCAACCAGCTGGCGCAGGCGGCGGACCATCTCACCGGCGCGGTGAAATCGTTCCGGCTGACGGCGGAGGAGCTGGACGACCGACCGCGCGAGGCGGCCGACTAGCCGAAGTTCGCGAGCCGCACGTCGAGCACGTCGGGGAGCCGGCGCAGCTCGTCCAGCACACCGTTGGTGAGGGCGTGATCCAGGCTGATGGCCGCGAGCGTATCCCGCCCCGGCGCGAGACGCCGGGCCTGGTGGTAGCTCGCGATGTTGACGCCCGCCGCGCCCAGCACCGTCCCGACCAGTCCGATCACCCCCGGCACGTCGCGATTGCGCACCACCAGCATCCAGCCGTCGGGCGCCACGTCGACTGTATAGTCGTCGATGCGCACTACCCGGCCGTGGTTCGAGCCGGTCAGGGCGCCCGTCACCCGCACGCGCCCCGCCGGGCCGTCGAGCGTGACGGCGACGGTCGTCTCGAATCCCGCTTCGGCGCCGCCCGATTTGCGCGCGACGCGGATGCCACGCTCCTCGGCGATGAGCTGCGCGTTGACCAGACTCACCGGCCCCGCGCCCAGTCCCGCCAGCAAGCCCTCCAACGCCGCCAGCGCCACCGGGCGCTGCGCCGCTTCGTCGCGGCCGCCGTACTCGACCTCGACGGCACGCGCCACGCCGCCGCCCAACGCGCCCGCCAGGCGGCCCAGCCGGCGCGCCAGCTCGAGCAGCGGCGCGGTGCGGCGCAGCACGTCGCCGGTGATGCCGGGCACGTTGAGCGCGAACGACAGGTCGCCGTCGGTGAGCGCGTCGCGCACCGCCGTGGCGGTCTCGATCGCGACGCGCTCCTGCGCTTCGGCTGTGGACGCGGCGAGGTGCGGGGTCAGAATCACGCGATCGAGCCCGCGCAGCGGCGAGTCGGCGGGCAGCGGCTCCACGGCGAAGACGTCGATCGCCGCGCCGGCGATTTTCTTGCCGCGGATGGCGTCCGCGAGCGCGGCCTCCTCCACCAGCTCGCCGCGCGCCGTATTGATCAAAAACGCCGTCGGCTTCATCAGCTGCAGGCGTTCGGCGTTGATCAAATGGCGGGTTTCGTCGGTGAGCGCCACGTGCAGCGTGACCACGTCGGCCGCGCGCAGCAACGGCTCGATCGGCAGCAGCTTCACCTGCAGCTCGGCGGCGCGCTCGGCGGAGACGAAGGGATCGTGGCCGATCACCGTCATGCCGAACGCACGGGCGATCTGCGTGACGTGGCCGCCGATGCGGCCGAGGCCGACCACCGCCATGGTCTTGCCGCGCAGCTCGCGGCCCTCGAAGCGTTTGCGATCCCATTCGCCGCGGCGCATCGAGTCGGCGGCCCAGGGGATGTGGCGCACCAGCGCGAGCAGCAGGCCGAGCGCGTGCTCGGCGGCGCTGACGGTGTTGGCGCCGGGGGCATTCATGACGGCGATACCGCGGCGGGTGGCGGCGGGGACATCGATCGTGTCGACGCCGGTGCCGGCGCGCGCGATCACGCGCAAGTGCGGCGCGCGGGTCAACAGGTCCGCGGTGACGCGCGTTTCCGAGCGGACGATCAGGGCGTGCGCGCTGGCCAGCGCCTTGTCGAGCTCGTCCTTGCCCTTCCCCGCGACGTTCACGACCTCGATGTCGCCGCGCTCGGCGAGCAACCGCAGCCCGCCCTCGGACAACTTGTCCGCCACGACGACGCGCCAGGTCACCGGATGGCCCGCTCGATCAACGGCAGCAGCTCCTCCAGGGCGGCCACGCTGTGGTCGCCCATGTGGCCGATGCGGATGGAGGAGTCCTTGATCGCGCCGTACCCCGAGCCGATGACCCAGCCCTCTTTCTTGAGGGCGCCGACCACGTCCTTGGCGCTCTTGCCGGGGGGCAGCCTGAGGCAGGAGACCGTCCAGGACCGCCGGCCCTCGCGCGGCACGAACTCGACGCCCTGCGCCGCGGCCCACTGTTCGACGGTGCGGCGCATCGCGTCGTGCCGCCGCCAGCGCGCCTCGATCCCGCCCTCCTTTTCGATCCGCTGCAGCTGCACGTCGAGCGCGTAGAGGAGAGAGATGGCGGGAGTGTTGGTCGGCTGGAATTTGGCGGTGGCGCTCTCGAAGCTCGGAAGATCGAAGTACAGGCCGCGCGCCGGCAGCGTCTTGGCGCGCTCGAGCATGCGCGGGGAGGCCACGCCCAGCGCGAGCCCGGGCGGCAGCGCCAAGGCTTTCTGGGATCCCGTGAACACGAAGTCGAGCTTCCACCCGTCGGTCTCGACGGGCAAGCCGGCCATCGACGTGACGGCATCCACCAGGAGCAGCACATCGTCGAATTCGCGGACGACCTGCGCCAGCGCGCCCACGTCCTGGAGCACGCCGGTCGACGTCTCCGAATGGACCAGGGTGACCGCGTCCACGGGCGTGCGCTTGAGCGCGTCGCGCAGCATGTCGGGCTCGACGGCGCCGCCGAGCGGGACGTCGAGGCGCACGCACTCCTTGCCCGTCGCGGTGACCAGATGAGCGAAGCGCTCGCTGAACGCGCCGTTCACGAGCGACAGGGCGCGGCGTCGCACGCCGTTACGCACCGCCATCTCCATGAAGCCCGTCGCGGAGGTCGTGCCGATCATCACGGCGCGCGTCGTCCGCGCGAGGGCCGCCAGGCGCGGCGCCATGCCCGACAGCAACTGCTCCATCGCGGACGAGCGGTGGGGGATCATCGGCCGGGCCATCGCCGCGAGGACGTCGGGATGGACGTCGGTGGGGCCCGGCAGGAAGAAGCGGCCGAAAGCCGGGGGCGCGGCCGCGCGCACCGAAGCGGGGGCGCTCATGCGTCGGCCGACGCGAGCTGGTCGACCAGGCCGCCCATCACCACCTCGCTCGTCTTCACGAGGCGCACGCCTTCGTCACCCCACTCCCTGAGCAGGTGCTCGGCCACGTCGCGGTCGATCGGCTTCATCGCGTCGGTCACGGCGAACAGCCGCGTGTGGGGCCGCCGCTCGAGCAGGCCTTCGATCGCGTACTTGTCGCACACGTCCAGGGCCACGCCGTAGAGCACGACATCCTGGGGATCGAGCACGTCGAGCACGGTTGCCACGTTCTCGTTGGTGAACACGTCGAACCAATGTTTGTGAAAGAGAATGTCGCCGCGGTGCTGCTTCACGCGGCCGGCGAGGGCTTGGGGGTCCTGTTTCTCCGGCTCGATCACCAGCGGGTCGCGTAACGTGGTCTCGGGAATCTTCTTCTGGCCGGGCGTGCCGTGCATGCAGTGGGGCGGGAAGGTGTCTTTCCAGTTGGGCATGTCGGACAGCTCGCGGTGGCCGGCCACGTGGTCGTCGGCGCTCGCGATGATGCGGATGCCGTGCCCGTGGGCGTAGTCCGTGAGCTTTTTGAGATTGGTGGTGATATGCTCGGCGTCCGGCACGTACAAGCGGCCGTCCGCCTTCATGAAGTCGTATTGGGTATCGACGTCCCAGAAGATGACGCGGGCCATTGCATTCCCCGGCTGAGCTTGGGCGTTGGGGAATCTCGACGCGCCCGCGTCCCGGGTCAACGCCCGGCTACAGTCTCAAGGCTACCGCAATCTCATCGCAGTCGTGCTGGCGGGGGCAGCGGGCGCAATCAGCCCAGACTTTGAGCGGAAAGGCCTGCCGTTCTTCGGGACGGAACTCGAGGCGATAGAAGAACTCGGGTTTGCGCGTCAGCGCAAAGACTTCGCTCACGCCCACGGCGCGCGCCTCGGTCACGAGCGCTTCCACCAGCGCGCGGCCGAGACCCCGGCCCTGCTGATCGTCGCGCACCGCGAGTCCCGCAATCTCGGCGAGCTCGCTCGAGTAGACCTTGAGGGACGCGCACGCTACAATCTCGCCGCCCAACGCTTCCGCCACGACGTATTCCTTGATGTGGCGGCAGAGGTCGTAATTGGAGCGCGGCAGCAGATCGCCCGTGGCGACGAACGGCGCCATGAGCGTCTCGAGCTGCGGGACGTCCGTCAGGCGGGCGAGGCGGACGTCGATCGCGGAGGCGGTGTGCGGCGCGGCGCTCACGCGAGCACCTCGTCGAGGATGGCGACGCCCCGCTCCAGCTCCGCTTCCGAAATGATGAGCGGCGGCACGAGCCGCAGCACGTTCGGCCCGGCCGACACCACCAGCAGATGGCGGTCGCGCGCGGCGCCGACGAACGGACCGGCGGGCTCGGCGAGCTCGATGCCCCACATCAAGCCGCGGCCCCGCACCTCGCGCACGCGCGAGCGCCGCGCGACGAGCGCGGCGAGCAAGCGGCCGAGCAGCTCGCCTTTCGCCTGGACGGCGGCGAGAAAATCGGGCTCCGCGATGGTCCGCACCACCGCGAGCGCGACGCTCGCGACCAGCGGCCCGCCGCCGAACGTCGTCGCGTGATCGCCCGGCTTGAGCGACATGGCGATCGCTTCGTTCACCAAAACCGCGCCCATCGGCAGGCCGCCGGCCAGCGGCTTCGCGAGGGTGAGCATGTCGGGCGTGACGCCCGCCTGCTGGTACGCGAACAGCGTGCCCGTGCGGCCGAGACCGCACTGCACTTCGTCGAAGATCAGCGCGACGCGCCGCTCGTCGCAGAGGTCACGCAGGAAGGCGAGCCAGTCGGCGGGCACCGGCCGTACCCCGCCCTCGCCCTGCAGCGGCTCGATGATCACGGCCGCGGTGCGCGCGGCGTCGATCGCGCGGGCCGCCGCCGCGCGGTCGCCCAGCGGAATGATCTCCACGCCCGGCACCAGCGGCTCGAACGGCTTGCGGTAATCCGGCCGGTCGGTGGCGGCCAGCGACGCGAACAGCCGCCCGTGGAACGATCCCGAGAACGCCACGATGCCCGTCTTCTGCGACCAGCGCCGCGCGAACTTGAACGCCGCTTCGTTCGCCTCGGCGCCGGAATTACAGAAGAAGACCCGATCCGCGAACGAGCGGGCCACCAGCTCCTCGGCCAGCTGCTCGCCCGGCGCGGTGCGGTACAGGTTCGACGTGTGGATGAGGCCCGACTCGAGCGCCTGGGTGATCGCGTTCTTGATGACGGCCGAGTCGTAGCCGAGCGCGTTGACCGCGATCCCGGCGACAAAGTCGAGGTAACGGGTGCCGTCCTCGGCGATCAGCTCCGCGCCTTCCCCGGCCGTGAAGACGGGGCCGACGCGGGTATACACGCCCAGCAGCGCTTGGGAGACGTCCGACACGGTGGTGGTCACGCGACGCGGGCGGCGAGGTGCGGCAGGATGCGGGTGCCGGCGGCAGGATCGGCGAGCATGGCGAGGTCGCCCACGCGCACGGCCAGAGCGCCGGTGCGGAGCGCCAGCGCCGCCGCGCGCAGCTTGGCGGCCATGCCGTCGGCCGCTACGCCGGCGGCGATCAACGGCTCGATTTCCGACGTGGCGAGCGACGTCTGCGTGACACCGTCCACCCGCACACCCGGAACGTTCGACACGAACAGCAGCTCCGCCGCGCCCAGCTCGCCCGCGATGGCCGCCGCCGCCTGGTCGGCGTTGACGTTGAGCGGCACGCCGCCCTGGGGGCCCGGCGCCATCGGCGCGATCACGGGCGTGAACCCGGCGAGCAACAGGCTGTCCAGCAAACCGGTCCGCACGGCGACGATTTCGCCCACGTGCCCCAGCTCCGGCAGCGGCGCCGCCGTGAGCAGCCCGCCGTCGGCGCCCGACAGGCCGATGGCATCGAGCCCGGCTCGACGCAGGGCGTCCACGACCAGTCGATTGGCGGGCCCGCCCATCACCATTTCCACGACGGCGGCGATTTCCGGCGACGTCACCCGCAGTCCGCCGCGCTTGTCGACCGGCAGTCCCAGGCGTTCCGACAGCGCGCTCACCGCGCGGCCGCCGCCGTGTACCACGACCACCGGCTCCACGGCCTTGAGGGCAACGCCGCAGGCGGCCAGCCAGTCGGGCTGGTCGAGCTCGTTGCCGCCGAGTTTGACGACCTTCAGCATGCGAGTCCCAGGGTCTCGGGAAGGCCCAGCATCACGTTCATGTTCTGGACCGCCTGCCCCGCGGCGCCTTTGACGAGGTTGTCGATCGCCGCGATGATCGTGAGCCGCGGCCGGCGCACGTTCTGCACCGGCGCCACGCCGATCGCCACGCGGTTGCGATAGACCACATCCTGCAGCGACGGCACGCTGCCGATCTTCACCTGCACGCAGGGCTCGCCGCTGTAGGCCGCCTGATAGAGGCCCTCGGCGGTGGCGCGGTCGAGCACGCGCGTGAGCGGGACGTGGATCGTCTCGAGAATGCCGCGCTTCACGGGCAGTAGGTGCGGCGTGAACACGAGATCGCCGCTGTAGCCGCCCTCGCGCGCCAGCGTCGCCTGCAGCTCGGGCAGATGGCGGTGCGAGTTGCCGACCGCGTACGCGCGGTAATCCTCGGCCACCTCGCCGAACAGCAGCTCCTTGGTGGGATTGCGCCCCGCGCCGGTGACGCCCGACGCGGCGTCGATCACCACTTCGCGCGACGTATCGATCAGGCCGCGCTGCGCCAGCGGCAGCAGCGCGAGCAGCGCCGCGGTGGGATAGCACCCGGGATTCGCGACGAGCTCGGCGCCCGCCACACGCGGCCGCGCAACCTCGGTGAGCCCGTAGACCGCTTCGGGCGACAGCCGGAAATCGGCCGAGAGATCCACGGCGCGCTTGCCAGCGGCGCGCGCCTCGTGCACGTAACGCGCCGAGACGCCGTGCGGCAGACAGGAGAGCACGATCTCCGCCTGCGCGAACGGCGCGTCTTGGGCCTTCACTAGGGTGTGGCCTTCGAGCGTCTGTCCGGCCGAGCTCTCGGCCGTGGCGAAGGCGACGCGCGTGCCGGGGTGCGCGGCCAGGAGCCGCAGCAGCTCCTGACCCACATACCCGGACGCCCCGAGGATGCCGACGGGGACGGCTGCATTATTATTCATTGAAACGGAATTTTATGCAGGAGCCCCCGGAGCGCAAGGGGAGCTACTCGACCCGCTCCAGGCGCGGATTGGGGCGGTAGCTGCGTCCGACTTTGCCGCGGGGCTGCCCGTCCACCCGCACGACGTCAGCGGTGAAGTCGAAGCGCCCCTGGAACAGGCTCGACCCCACCCCGTACATGTCCACCGGCACGCCCTGCTCCTCGAACTGCCGGATCTTTTCCACGGTGAACCCGCCTGACACCACGATTTTGACGTCCTGGAAGCCCTCACCGTCGAGCGCCTGGCGCACGTTGCGCACCAGCTGGGGGTTCACGCCGGTGGGCTTGAAGCTCCCCATCTCCGGGATGATCGACTGGTCCACCAGCGTCTCCGACGTGTCGATGCGCACGCCCCAGAGCTGCGCGCCGAGGGCCCGGGCCACCGCGAGCGAGGTGCCCACGCAGTCGTTCTCGAAGTCGACGAGGGTGATGAGGCGGGTGCCCGCCGGCATGAGGTCGGCGAACTTGCGGGAGGCGAGGACGGTGTCGCCCCCGTAGGCGGCGATGAGGGCATGCGGCACGGTGCCGACGCCCTCGGAGCCCCACCACGATGCCTGGGCGTCGGTGGACACGCCGATGGCGCCGGCGATGTGGGCGGCGTAGCCGTCGCCCGTCTGCACCAGCCAGTGGTCGTGGCGCGCCGGAAAGAACATCACCTGTTTCGGCTTGGCGGCCTCTACCACACGGCGCGTGTTCGTGCCGACCCTGGTGCGGCGCGCGAGGACGCCCAGGTAGAGAGTCTCGAGCACCGCGAACGCATCGTAGGGACCCTCGATCAACATGACGGTCTCCCACGGCTCGACTTCGTCGCCGTCGTACAGCGCGGAGACCTCGAGCTCGTCCCACTTGTCGGCGCACAGCTTCAAGATCGCGATCGCTTCGTCGACGCCGCCGAGATAGGCGTGGGTCTTGCCGAAGACCTGCATCGTCACGCGGGGGCGGTGCTTGTCGCGCAGCAGAATCTCGCGGCTGCGCACGAAATACTTATCGGAGTAGTAGCCCTCCCGCATTTTGTCGACGGGGAGGTGGAAGATCGCGGGGTCGAGACGGCGCCGGCGCGGCATGCGCCCGTAAGATAACGCGGGTGGGTTAACCCCGGGCCCATGGCCCGGGGAGCGAGGCGCTCAGCGCGCCGCGGGCCAGACGAACGTCGCGACCAGCGTGTCGCCGCCCGGCAGCGCGAGGCGCCGGGCCACGTTGTTGAGGCGGCCGCACAGCATGCTCACGCTGGTGACCGCCGGCTCGCTCAGGCGCAGGCAGACGACGTCGGCGTCCAACGCCAGGGCCCGTTCGCGCGCGGTGCGGGCCGGCTCGGGCGGCGTGAGGCGCAGCTCGAAATGGTGCGGCAGCGCGGGATCCACGGCCAGATCGAGCGTGCGCAACGTGCCGTCAGGCACCAGGTCGAACTGCAGCGGCACACTGTTCGCGTCGCCGCGCACCAAGGCGAGCAGCACGGTGGCGCGCCGTGGCCGCACGACGGCCTCGAGCGTCAAGTCGAAGGTCGAATCCAAGAGCTCCACCCGCTCGCTCGGCCGCGTGATGCCGCCCGGCGCCGCCGTGGTGACACGCAGCTCGACCCACAGCTCGCGGCGCGCGCGCGCGCGCGGGGTGCCGAAGGGGTGCAGCCGCACCGTGTCGGTCCAGGCGAGGCGGCGGTGGCGGCGGTACTCGTCCTGCTCGTAGACGGGCAACCCGCGCCGCGACGCGCCCGCCAGCCGCGTGGCGACGAAGTCGCCCGACAAGGTGAAGCTGTCGGGCTCGGGGAACGTGTTCAGCAGCATGTCGACGTCGGTCGAGTCGGTGTGCACGCCGAGGCGCAGCCCCGTCTCCATGGGCCCGGTGACTTCGCCCGTGCCCACGACGCTCGTGTCGGCGCCGTTGCGCAGCAGCACGCGCACGCCGTAGCTCAGCCGGGCGGCGGGTCCCTGCGACGCGAGGGCGGCGCCGGCGAGGGCGAGGCTAGCGAACGTCGATCGTCGCACGCGACGCCTCGAGCCCGCCCGCGCCGGGCCCGCCCCAGCGCGCGTGCGCCAGCCAGCCGCCGCCCGCACCGGCGAGCGCCGCGAGCAAGGCGAGCAGCGCCAGCGTGCGGCCGCGCAGCACCTGCCGCGGCATGACCTTGGCGCGCGGGTGGCCGCTCGCCCGCGCCAGCGAGGCGCGCAGCTCGAGGTGGCTGGCGCGCGTGCCGGCGCACGTCGGGCAGACGGCGAGGTGGCGCGCCAGCGCGGCCTGCTCGGCGAGCGTGAGGTCGCCGTCCAGCTCGGCTTCGATCTCGCGGGCCCAGCGTTCGTGGTCGCTCATTTATTGAATCTCCTCCCGCACCCGGTAGCGCAGCGCGCGGCGCAGCAGCCAGCGCACGCCGAACGCGTCGCGCAGGGCGCGGAATACGCGGTTCCACATCCCGTACTTGGTCGTCCCGAAGCGGCGCGGCCGGTGGCTCACCGGCGCCTCCGTCACGATCCCGCCGTCCCGCCGGATCAGCGTCGGCAGAAAGCGGTGCATGCCGTTGAACGCGGGCAGCGCGCGCAGCGCGTCGGCGCGGAACGCCTTGAGCGAGCAGCCCGTGTCCCGAATCGTCTCCGCGGTGAGCCAGTTGCGCACGCCGTTGGCGATGCGGCTCTGCAGGCGCTTCCACGGCGTGTCGCGGCGGTTGGCGCGATAGCCCGCCACGCACGCCGCTCCCGAGCGCTCGAGCTCGGCCAGGAGCGCCGGCACGTCCGCCGGATCGTTCTGGAGATCGGCGTCCAGCGTCACGACGGCCCGGCCGCGCGCCGCGCGGAACCCGGCCACGAACGCCGCCGACTGTCCGGCGTTGCGTTCGAACGCGACGATGCGCAGCTCGGGGTGCGCACTCTTGAGCCGCCGCAGCTCGGCCAGCGAGCCGTCGGTCGAGCCGTCGTCCACGGCGACGATCTCGTAGCGCCGCCCGGCGAGCGCCGCCGCGATCTCCGCCACGAGCGGGCCGACATTCTCGCGCTCGTTATACACCGGGATCACGAGCGAGACGTCAGGCGCTGGTCGGTCGGACATA
Source organism: Gemmatimonadales bacterium (assembly GCA_035576905.1). Classification (GTDB taxonomy): domain Bacteria; phylum Gemmatimonadota; class Gemmatimonadetes; order Gemmatimonadales; family GWC2-71-9; genus DATLWA01. Next base: position 13,881 of record DATLWA010000125.1, on the reverse strand, counting down.
CCCCAGCTCCCGGGCGTCGGGATACTCCGCGCGCAGGCGATCGAGCAGCGCGGCGGACTTGGCGTCGTCGTGCTGATGCGTGCGGTAAATCTCGGCGAGCCGGATGCCAGCCATCACCGCGCGGTGCGCGTTGGGCGGGTGCGCGACGAGATGCTCGAGGAAGACCATCTCTTCGTCGATCGTGATCGGCGGCGCCGGATCGCCCAACGGCCCGCCGCCGAAACCCGCCGTGAACGTGCGCGACACGAACCCGCTGAACGGCCGGACCACGAACGCCGCGATGTCCTCGAAGAAACCCCAGAACGCCCACAGCAAGGCCACGAACGCCCACAGCTGCCAGTCGACGCTGCCCGACGAGACGCAGGAAACGAGCAGCGCCAGCGTGGCGAACGCCACCACCCCCCCGACCAGCATGCGGATAACCGCGAGCGGGCTCGGCGGATCGCTGGGATCGTAGGTCACGCGCGCAACCTAGAACGCGAGCGTACCCCGTGCAAGTTGACAGGTGCCTGCGGCGTGGATAAAACGTAGGCGTGACCGATCAGCTCTCACGGCGCGATTTCCTGGCATCGGCCGGCGGCCTCGCCGCGGCCGGCGCGCTCGGGATCACCCATCCCATCCGCGCACTCCGCCCGCTGCCGGCGTCGAGTCGCTGGGCCGCAAAGCCGGTGGTGATCGCATCGGCGAACGGCCTGCGCGGCGTGCAGAAGGCGTTCGAGCTCATCATGCAGGGCGCCGACACGCTCGACGCGGCCATCGAGGCGGTCAAGATCCAGGAGCTCGACCCCAACGACAACTCGGTCGGCTACGGCGGCTACCCCAACGCCGACGGCGTCGTCCAGCTCGATGCGTCCTGCATGCACGGGCCCACCAAGCGGGCCGGCGCGGTCGGCGCGCTCGAGGGCATCAAGACCCCGTCCGAAGTCGCCAAGTGCGTGATGCAATACACCGCGCACATCTTCCTCGTGGGAGCGGACGCCAAGCGCTTCGCGCTGGAGATGGGATTCAAGGAAGAGGACCTGCTGACCGACAAGGCGCGCGAAGCGTGGCTGCACTGGCGCGCCAACCTCAGTCCCGACGACGACTACCTCGACGTCGCCGACAGCCAGCCGATGGCGCATCGCCCCACCGGCACCATCAACTGCGACGCCGTGGCCCCCAACGGCGACATCTCCTCGGTCACGACGACGGCGGGGATCGCCTGGAAAGTGCCGGGGCGCGTCGGTGACTCCGCGGTCGTGGGCGCCGGGCAGTACACCGACAACGACATCGGCGCCGCCGGCGCCACGGGCCGCGGCGAGTCGAACATCATGGTGTGCGGCGGCTTTCTCATGGTGGAAAACATGCGCCGCGGCATGAAGCCCACCGACGCCTGCCTCGAGACGTTGAAGCGCGTGATCCACCTGAGCGAGGCGCGGCTGCTCACGCGCGACGGCAAGCCGCGGTACCAGATGATTTTCTACGCGGTCAACAAGGCGGGCGAGTTCGGCGCGGCGTCTCTATATCCGGGGCAGTTCGCCGTGCACGACGGCACGCAGGCGCGGCTCGCCGACACGGCGCACATCTACGCCACGCCGCAGCCGCAGTAACCGCATGCGCCGGATGCTCGCGGCAGCGGTCATCCTAATCGGCGCACCCGACCTGGCCGCTCAGGGCGGCCGCATCTGGACCAACACGCTGACGCCGTACGCCTACTACACATCCGCCGACGGGTTCTGGATCGCCGGCCATTATCAGAATCGCGCGCCGCTCGGCTTCCGCCCGCGCCCCGAGCCGTACTTCGCCGCCCTGAGTCTCGACGCCGCGGCGAGCGTCCAGGGGAGTTTCCTCGTGATCGCCGATGCCGAGGCCCCCGCGTGGTGGGAGGGGTGGCGCGTGGCGCTCACGCTCACGCTCGCCCGCGACAATCGCCTCGGCTACTACGGGCAGGGCAACGCGACCACGTACTCACCCGACAGCGTCACGCCGCTTACCCCGTACTTCTACAAGGTGAGTCGCACCCACCGGACGGGGCGCTTCACGGTGCAGCGGCGCATCGTCGGTCCGCTGCGTGTCCTCGTGGGCGGGCAGGTCGACCACACCAATTTCCGCGAGCTGCCGGGCGGCAGCCTGTTCCGCCGCGACCATGCGGCGGGCATCGTGGACTCGAGCACGGTGCCGTTCAGCGACAAGGTCTGGCGCGCCGGCGTCGTGCTCGACTTGCGCGATCACGAGCTCGATCCGCATCGCGGCGTTCTGGTCGAAGGCTTGTACGCCCATGGCTCGGGGTACACGCGCACCACGACGTCGCTGCGCGGCTGGGTCCATCCGTTGGAGCGCGTGATCCTGGCCGGACGCCTGGCGAGCGAGCGGATGACGGGGGCGCCGCCCGTGGCGGCGATGCAGGTGATGGAATCGAGCGAGCAACCGTTCATCGCGGTGGGCGGCTATCGCTCACTGCGCGGCTACTACGACGGCCGCTTCACCGGACCCGGCAAGCTGCTCGGCTCGATCGAAGCGCGCTACGGCCTGCTGTGGTCGCCCAGCCTGTTCGAGGTGAACCTCGTCGCGTTCTACGACGCGGCGCGCGTGTTCGGCCCGGGCGAGACCGTCAAGCTCACGAGCAGCGGCCTGCACAAGGCCGGCGGCGGCGAAGTGGCCGTGCGTTTATTGCGCAACACGCTGCTGGTCTTGGGCTACGGCCACGGCACGGAAGGGGGCCAGTGGCTGTTCGGCTCGACGTGGAGTTTTTGAGACTCAGACTTCGCGAATCTCGATCCCGCGCCGCTTCAGCTCGTTGACGTACGGCCCAAACGGCACCGCTTCGTCCGGCGTATGCGCCCCCCGCGCCGTGATGCGCCCGTCCACCTGCATCAGGCCCGTGATCGCCAGCGAGTATCCGGTGGTCCGCATCATCGCGCTGATGCCGCGCTCGCCGTCGTAGTAGTCGAGCAGCTGCCACGCCACCTTCTTGCCGCTCTTGCCCGTCACCTCGACGCGTAACGCGACGAGGTCGTGACTCTTGGGCTTGGTCAGCTGCGGCGACACGATCGCGATGAACGCGTCGCGCGGCACGACCTTCACGCCCTTCACGTCCACGGGCTTCAGGTCGAGCAGGCCCAGCTCGCGAATGGGTCGCATGATCGCGAGGTGCCCGGGGTAGCGCAGCGTCTTGTATTCCATGGTCTGGACCCGGCCCGCCCATTTCCACGGCATGGTCGAGATGCCGCCGCCGGTATGAAACGCCTCGAGGACGCCCACCGGCTGCGGGAACGTGAGCGTCTCGAGCTCCGAGAGCGCGTCGACGCGCGTCGGTTGGCCATCGCGCAGCACCCAGGACGGCGTCGTGTAATAGTCGAGCGCGCCCTCGAGCGAATAGACGATCTGATAATTGAGCGGCGGTTCGGGATGCTGCGGCAGGCCGCCGACGTAGATCTTCACGCTCAGCGCGTCGCCCACGCGACGGATGCCTTCGGCCGCGATGATGTTGATCATCCCCGGCGCCAAGCCGCAGTCCGGGATCACTGACAGGCCCTTTTTCAGCGCCTTGGCGTGGAGCTTCTTCTGTTTCTGGACGATCTCGGTATTACCGCCCAGGTCGGCGTGGTTCAGGCCGAGCGACACGGCCGCCTTGGCGACACGCTCGTTGAAGTAGTAGGGCAGCGCGCACATCACGGCGTCGTGACCGCGCATCAGACGCTCCAACGCGCCGGCTTTCTGCGCGTCGAGCTTGGCCACCTTCAGCCGCTTGCCGCGGGCCGCTGCGAGGAACTTGGGAAGCCGGTCGGTGTGCCGGTCGGCGATGGTGACCCGCTCCACGGCGGCCTGCTGCAACAGATCGTACGCACAGGCTGAACCTTGCAGCCCCGCGCCCAGCACCAACATGCGCATCGCGCTTTACGTCTCCGAACGAAAGGAAGTCGAGCGGCCGGAAAGCTAGCGAGCGGCCACCGACGCTGGAAGCACCGGGCGCGGCCCGATAAGGCGCTAGTTAGATTCGGGTTTCCATGCGGCAAGCCGATCTCACCCGCCAGCGCCTCGTGCGCGCCGCCCTAGAGTTGTTCACCACGCGCGGTTACCACGAAACGACCACGCCCCTGCTGGCCAAGAAGGCCGGGGTGGCCGAAGGCACGATCTACCGCCACTTCGACTCGAAGGAGCACCTGCTCAACGAGCTGTACCGCGGGGCGGCGCGCTGGGCGATCAAGGTGGTGCAGGACGCGGCGCAAGCGTCCGGCTCGCCGCGCGAGCGGCTGCAGGCGGCGGCACGGGCGCTGGTGGACGGCGCCGCCCGCGATGCCGGCGTGGCGCGGATCCTGTTCCTCGAGCGTCACGGCACGTTGCTGGACGACAAGTCCAGAGACGCGGGCCGCGACCTGGCGCGGGCGCTGGAATCGCTCGTCGCGCAGGGCAAGGCCCAGAGTCTTGTGCGCACGGGGAGCGTCGAGCTGTGGGCAAGCGTCTGGCTGGCGGTCGTGCGCCATGTGCTCGAGAAGATCTGCGCCGGGGAGTGGAAGCCGGATCAACCGGCGGTCGCAACTGCGATCGACGCGGCGTGGGAGGCGATCGCCGCCTAGGCGCGCCGCAGCTCCAGCAGCGCGATTTCCGGCGGCACGAACACGCGAATCGGCACGCCCACGACGCCGATGCCGCGGCTGACGTAGAGCTGGCAGCCGTTGTTCTCGAACAACCCCATCACATACTTCGTGATCAGCGCCCCCGCCGAGATGCCGACGACGGGGATGGCGAACTGGCCGCCGTGGATGTGGCCCGCGAGCGTCAGCGGGATACCGCGCGGCGCGGCGGTGTCGAACGCACCGGGGCGGTGCGACAGCAGGATCTTGAACGCCTCGGGCGGCGCCCGCCGCAACGTCAGGTCGACGACGGCGGTCTGTGGATCGTCGTGCATCCAGTTGTGCGGGTCGTCAATGCCGAGCAGCGCGAGCGTGGCGCCGCCGCGCTCGATCAGGTGCACGGCGTTGCGGATGAAGACCGATCCCGCATCCTGCACGCCGCGAATGACCGCGTCGTCGCCCGTGTAGTAGTCGTGATTGCCGATGGTCGTGACGACGCCGAGCGGCGCTTTGAGCTCGCGGAACGCCCGCACGTAGTCGGGGATGTAGGACGGAGAGATGTCGATCATGTCCCCGGTCTGCAGGATCAGGTCCGCGCCCAGCGCGTTCGACTGCGCGACGATCGCCTCCATCTTATCGCGCTCCATATGGATGCCGGCGTGCACGTCGGAGAGGTGCAGCACGCGCAGGCCGTCGAAGGCGGGCGGCAGGTCCTTGAAGTACAGCGTGCGCCGTGTCACCACGGGCAGGCGGTACGCGCTCCAGATGCCGTAGCCCGAGACGGCGGCGCCCAACGTCGCATAGGTGTACGTGGCGCGCGCGAGGAACTGGCGGCGGGAGACGGTGCGCTGTGCGCTGTCCGCGGTTGCCGACGGATCCGCGCCACCCGCGGCGACCGCGTACCGCGCACGGCGCACGCGCTCCCACACCCACCACGTCCCCTTCATTATCAAGTACACGGTCACGAGCCCGCAGAAAATCCAGCCCAGCATCTGCCACGCGATCCACGGGCCCAGGTACGGGATGCGGCCCACGCCCCACACCGTGCCGAAGAGCACGCGCCGGGCGACGAAAATCCACGGGAAATTGAAAATGGCGAAGACGGCGGCCAGCGCGGCGCGCACGGCGTGCGCCCGCCGCGGCCGCGTGGGGTCCGGCAGGCGATCGCGCAGGTACAGGTAGATCAATACCTGAGGCGCGATGAACAGAAGGAGGTAGATTACCGCCATGCCAGTGCGGCTGCTCCCTTTGTTAACGGCGGCGACAGGCGCCGCCGCGGGTATGCTGGCGGCGACGTCGGCCGCCGCACAGCAACTGACAGCCACCGACCGCGCGCAGGCGGCGGCCGCGGTGTGGGCCGAAGCGAAGTATAACTATGCCTGGTGGGACCACGTGCGCGCGGACTGGGACTCGGCGCTGGCCGCGACGTTACGGGCCGCGAGCGAGCCGCAGTCCGACGTGCGGTTTTACCGGCGCCTGCGCCGCGTCGTCGCCCTGTTGAATGACGGCGAGGCGCGGGTGAGCCCGCCCACCGCGGTGGCGGGCCGCCTCGCCCGCCCCCCGATCGCGCTGCGCGCCGTGGAGGGGCGTCCGTTCATCGTCGATTACGCCGAGACCGACGAGCTGCGGATCGCGCGCCCCGAGCGCCTCGCCGAGATCGTCGGCGTGCAGAGCATCCCCACCGCCACCTGGATCCGTGATTCGGTGTTGCCGGAGACCGCGGCCGCGACCGACGCATCGCGCTGGACCCGCGCGGTGGAGCGCATGCTGGAGGGCGACCGCGGCACCGCCGTGTACTTGCTGCTCAAGCTCCCCGGCGGCGCCGTGCGCGGCGCCAGCGTGACGCGCAGCGTCGCGCTGAACCAGCGCTGGCCGCTCGCGCCCCCCGCCCTCGCCGCCGACACGCTGCCGGACGGCGCCGTCTGGCTGCGCATCACCGACTTGAGCGATCCCGGACTGGTCAAGGCGTTCGACCGCGAGGTGCCGGATTTCACGCGGGTGAAGGGAGTGATCCTCGACCTGCGCGACGCCGACGGCGACACGCCCGCGGTGGGCTACGATCTGCTGGCCCGGCTCACCGCCAAGCCGTTCGTGACGCCGCGCTGGCGCACGCCGCAGTACCGGCCGGCGCTGCGCGCCTGGGGCATCCTGGACTCGACGGCCGTGTGGTACGCCGCCCCGCCCGACACCATACGGCCCGTGGCGGACCGCCCGCCCTACGGCGGGCCGGTGGCGGTGCTCGTCTCGTCGCGCACCGGCGGTGCGGCGGAGGATTTTCTGGTGGCGTTCCGCAACGCGGCGCGCGGGCCGATTATCGGCGAGACGACGGCCGGCGCCACGGGGCAGACGCTGGCGGTGCCGCTGGTGAAGGGCTGGACGATGTCGCTGTGCGTCGAGCGCGAGGCGTTCCCCGACGGCGTGGAGTTCGGCCAGATCGGGATCGCGCCGGAAATGCCCGTGGCGGAGAAAGTCGCGGACTTTCTGGCCGGCCGCGACGCGGCGTTGGAGGCCGCGCGCGCCTACCTGGCGACGCGGCCCCCGACGCGCGACTGAGCGCTACTTCGTTTCGAGGTTGTCCCGGAAGAACCGCATCACCGCCGACCACGCCGTGTCCGCGACCAAGGGCTTGTCGGTCTGCCGCAGGAAGCCGTGCCCCACCCCGGCGTACACCGTGTAGCGATAGTCCCGCCCCGCCGCCTTCAGCGCCGCCGCCGCGTCGGGAACGTTGGCGGTGATGCGCGCGTCGTTCTCGGCATAGACGCCGAGGCCGGGGGCTTGAATCCGCCGCATCGCGGCCGTATCGGGCGCGGCGCCGTAGCACACGACGAACGCGCGCAACGCCGGATTGTTGGTCGCATAACGGAAGCTCTGACTGCCGCCCCAGCAGAAGCCGATCACGCCGATGCGATCGCCGCGCACCGCCTTGAGGGACTTGAGATACGTCGCCGCGCCGTTCAAGTCCTGGGTGATCGTATCGGCATTGAGCAGCCGGATCAGCGCCACCGCCGAGTCCGTCTTGGCCGGCGTGCCGCCGCGGCGCGTGAGAAGATCGGGCGCCAAGGCCACGAAGCCCTGCTGCGCGAGCCGCTCCGTGGTCTGCTTGATGAAGTCCGACATCCCGAAGATCTCGTGGATCACGATCACGGCCGGCGCGGCGTCGCGCCGCTCGGGATACGCGATGTACGCGGTGATCGAGTCGCGGCCGGAGGCGTAGCGGATAAACTCGGCGTGGACATCGGTCGACAGACGGCTGGACGGATAGGCGGTTAGCCGCACCGCTGCAGCGACGGACACCGCCACGCCAAGTGTGCTAACCGTCCAACCGACCAACCGTCTAGTTGCCATATCTCACCCTCCAAATCCTCCCACCGTCGTCGTCCGAGACGAGCAGCGATCCGTCGGGCAACACCAGCAAGCTGACGGGCCGACCCCAACGCGTCGACGTGCTGGTCGCGCCGGGCGGCAGCCACCCGGTGACGAAGTCGCTCGAGGACACGACCTTGCCGGCCTGCAGATGCACGCGCACGACTTTCACGCCGGTTGGTATCGAGCGGTTCCACGAGCCGTGGAACGTCATGAACGCGTCGCCCTGGTAGTCGGCCGGGAACTGCGTGCCCGTGTAGAACGCGATCCCCAGGGGCGCGGAGTGGGCCTGGAAGGTCCCCGCCGGCGGCTCCACGGTGGAGCAGTCGGCGCCGGCATATTCGGGATTCGGCTTGCCGGGGAGATAGCACTTGGGCCAGCCGTACCACTTCCCGTCCTTCAGGATATTGAGATGTTCGGGCGGCAGGTCGTCGCCCAGATTGTCGCGGTCGTTGTTGTTGGCCCACAGCTCGTGGGTCGTCGGGTTGAACGCGAGGCCTACCGAGTTGCGCAGGCCGCGCGCGAATACTTTGCCGTGCGAGCCGTCGGGATCGAACTGCGAGACCGCCGCGCGGAGACTGTCGGTCTCGTCGCAGATGTTGCACGACGAGCCCACCGCCACATACATCTTGCCGTCCGGCCCGAACACCACCGTGCGCGTCGAGTGACCGCCCGTAGGCAGGTTCGGCACGATCACCGTCGGCGTGGTCGAGCCCGGATTGAGGCGGTCCACCTGATTGGTCTCGCCCACGTACATCGTGTCGCTGCGGAAGGCGAGGCCGAACGGATAGTTGAGTCCGCTCAAGACCGTGTGGACCGAGTCGGCCACACCGTCAGCGTTCGCGTCCGGGAGTGACAGGATCTTGCCCGCGCCGGGCTCCGCGGCGTAGACGACATTCCCCGGACCGAGCACCAGCGTGCGCACGCCCGCGATGCCTGAGGCGAAGATGTTGATCTTGAAGCCGTGCGGGACGTAGAGGCTGTGGCCCGCGATGGCGACCGTGTCGTAGGGTCCGGGAGGAAATTGGGCGATCGCATCGCTGTGCGGGCTGCAGCCCGCCGCCGCCAGAGCCAGCCAGAGTAGTCGCTTCATCGGGATCCCTCGAGAACGTGTTCAGTGGTTGTGATATACACCGCCGAGCGCGGTTTCGCCGCCCGGCATTCGCTCGCGGCTCGCGAGCGCGTCGCGCTCCGCTTGCTCGATTTCGGCGGTCACTGCCGCCTCCACCTCCGCGAGTCGCGCGACCGCCACACCTTCTTCTTTCAGATACTCTTCGTACTGCCCCACCGGGTCGCGCTGTCCCCACGCCGCAAAGAGTGCGGGCGGAAACATCGCGCGCGCCTCGCGCTCGTCGTGCGTGGCGTGCCCGCCCATGCGGAACGTTTCGGCGACCAGCACGGCCGGCCCCTGCCCGTTACGACACCGCTCGGCGGCGATGCGTGTGATCGCGAACGCATCGAGCACGTTGTTGCCGTCGAACCGCGCGCCCCAGGCGCCGTAGCTCGCCGCCCAGTCGTCGAACGTGCCGGTCAGCTGGTGTTGCTCGAGGCGCGTGCCAAGTGCCACCTGATTGTTCTGGATCACGAAGATCGCCGGCAGTCGCTGAACGCTTGCGAAATTCGTGCCCTCGTGCGCGGCGGCGGTCTTGGTGGAGCCGTCGCCGATCCAGGTGAGGGCGACGCGCGCCTCCCCCTTCATCTTGAAGCTGAGCGCCACACCGGCCGTGACGGGCACCACGTCGCCGACGTGCGAGATGGGCTGCAGCACGCCGTACTGCATGCCGCCCACGTGCAGGTCGCGCCCGCTGCTGGGCGAGTCGGCTGTCGCGAGATAGCTGCGTAGCATGTCCGCCACGGGCATCCCCAGCTCGCAGCACGCCGCGGCGTTGCGGATCATCGGCGACACGACGTCGCGGCCTTTTTCCAGTGCGTGCACGGGCCCGACGGTGGTCGCCTCCTCACCGGTGCCGAGCCACGCCTTGGAGATCACGCCGGTGCGTACCCAGCGCTGCAGGGTGATGTCGTGCAGCCGGGCGCGGACCAGGCCGGCGTAGAGACCGAGCAGTTCATCGGGGGAGAGCCGCGCCACAACGGCGCGGCGTTCGGCGTCGGACTCGATCGTCTCGCGGAACCGCCGTATCAGCGCGGGGTCGGGCTGCCAGGAGACGTACTCGGGGGGATCAAACGGGGGGAAACGACGCACGGAAGGGTGCGGACAGACGGTCAGGCGGTCAGGCGGTCAGGACGTGGGTCTCCCGTAGCGACTGTGCTGTTTTGTCGCGGAGGGAGACCCACGTCTCGACCGCCGATCGTCACGTGAACTTCTCCTTGAGCTTCCCGAACAGGCCGCCGCCACCACCCTCGCCGCCGCCGCCCGCAGCAGCGGTCAGCGCGTCGGCGAACTCGAGCGCCGTGGCGTAGCGGTCGTCGGGACTGGCCTCGAGGGACTTGGCGAGCGCTTTCTCGAGCGCCTGCGGCATGTCGGGGCGGACCTGGCGCAGCGGCGTGGGGCTGCCGCGCAGCCGCGCGATCATCATCTCCTGCGCGTTGCGGCCCTGGAACGGCAGCTTGCCGGTGAACATCTCGAACGCCACGATGCCGAGCGCGTACACGTCGCTGCGGGCGTCGAGCGGCTTGCCGCGGATCTGCTCGGGGCTCATGAACTCCGGGGTGCCGAGAATGATGCCCGTCGCCGTGAGCTTCTGCACCGCGGGATCGGCGCGCCGCTCCTTGGCGAGCCCGAAGTCCATCACGACGGCCTTATCGCCGTCGCCGTCGGGGACCAGCATGATGTTCTCGGGCTTCAAGTCGCGGTGCACGATCTGCAGCTCGTGGGCGTGTTGCAGGCCGGCGCACACCTGCCCCAGCAGCTTCACGCCCAGCTGCAGGTCCATCGGGCCGCCCTTCACCTCGCGGTCCGACAGCAGCTCGCCCTGGAGGTACGGCATCACCAGATAGATCAGTCCGTCTTCGGACTCACCCAGACGCAGGATGCGGCAGACGTTGGGATGGTCGAGGCGCATCGCCAGCCCGGCCTCGCGCCGCAGCCGCTCCACCGACGAGCGGTCGGCGGCGAGCTTGGGCGAGAGCACCTTGATGGCGACGATGTCGCCGGCGGAGACTTCCTTGGCCTGGTACACGTACGACATGCCGCCTTCGCCCAGCTTCTTCATCACCTGATAGCGGCCGTCGAGCAGCTGGCCCGACAGCGTCGACGCGCGATCGAGGCCCGGAGACTTGCCGGGGGCGGGGGTGCGTACGGACGTGCTGCTGCCGCCCGCCGGCGCCTGCGGCGGCTTCGCCTGCACCTCGACGAGCATGGTGCCGTCGCGGGGGCAGAAGCGGGCGGTGTCCGTGTACACGGTCCCGCACTTGGGACAGCGGCGATCGCTCATTGACGCACCAAGTTGCGGCCTTCGTTCTTCGCGCGGTAGAGGGCCTGGTCCGCCAGGGCGATGAAGGCGTCGGCCGAGTGGACCCGCTCGTCGGGGAAGGACGCCAGGCCGATGCTGACCGTCAAGTGCACCGGGTCCTCGCCGGGATCGGCGAAGTCGCGCGCCATGACGCGCCGCCGGATGCGCTCGGCGAAGATCGCCGCGCCGTGCAGCGCCGTTTCCGGCATCACCACCACGAATTCCTCGCCGCCATAGCGCGCCACGACGTCCACCGACCGCGCCTCGCGCCGCAACAGCTCGCCCATCTGGCGCAGCACCGAGTCGCCCGCGATGTGGCCGCGGGTGTCGTTGATCTGCTTGAAGCGGTCGATGTCGGCGAGCAGGATGCTGACCGCGAGGGAGTAGCGCCGCGCCCGGTCGAGCTCGGAGTCGAGCGCGTCGTTCAAGGCGCGGCGGTTCATGATCCCTGTGAGCGCGTCCGTGGACGCCAGCTTCTCGAGCCGCAGCTTGTCGGAGACGGCGGTCTCGAAGTCGTAGGCCTTCTCGATCGCGGCGACGGCGGTGCGAATCACGGTCTCGGCGAACTGGGCGTCCGCCGGCGTGAGCGCGGGGTCGTCGCCCGTGGTGCGCAGGAAGAAGACCCCCACCTGCTGGTCTTTCATCGAGAACGGCAGCGCCACGGCCGAGCGCGTCGGCACCTTGATGCCCTCGCGCTCCCAGCGCACGCGCTCCAGCTCGTACAGGCTGTCGGTAGACACGTCCTGCACCAGCACCACGCGGCCGGTCGCGAGGGCGCGCTGGATCTCGGGATAGCGCGCCAGCTCGATCTGCAGGTTGCGCAGCATCGGGTTCTCGTACGCCGCGACCACGACGCCCGTCGTGTCGTTCGGCTTGGCGAGCACCATCGAGCACTTGGAGATGCTGAGCACGCGCGCGACCCGCCGCGCCAAAATGTGGTAGATCTCGTCGGGCTTGAGCGAATCGGTCACTTCGTGGAGGATGTCCACCATCGCCGCGCGCGAGCGCGCCTCTTCGCGCGCCTGCGCCAGCGCCTTGCCGACGCGCAGGTGGGCCTCGACCCGCGCCAGCAGCTCGCGCACCCGGAACGGCTTGGGGATGAAGTCCGCGGCGCCTAGGCCGAGCGATTTGACGGTCGCTTCCTCGGGCGGCATCGACGACACCATCAGGACCGGGAGGTCCTTGAAGCGGTCGTCGCTCTTGAGCCGCTCGAGCAGCTGCAAGCCGTCGACTTTCGGCATCATGATGTCGAGCAGCAGCAGGTCGGGGCGGTCGGACTCCACGCGCTGCAGCAGGCCCTCGCCGCCCGGCACGGTCGTCACGTCGTAGCCGTGCTCCTTGAGGATCCACGACAGCGTGCGGACCAGCGATGCGTCGTCGTCGGCGACGAGGATCTTCCCGAGCGGGGCGTCCGGCATCCTGGGGTCAGTCCTCGAGCAGCGCGGGATCCACGTTACCGCCGCTCACCACCAGCACGGTGGGGCCCGACGGAGAGGGGGCGATCGCCCCGGAGCGCACGGCGGCGGTGGTGGCGGCGCCGGACGGCTCGACTTTGAGGCGGTGCGTCTGCCATAGATAATGCACCGCTTCGCGGATGCTGTCATCATCCACCAGCGCCACGCCGCGCACGCGGTCGCCGTGCGCCTGCAGCACCGCCAGCGGCAGCGCGCCGACACTCAGCGTGATCAACCCGTCGGCGATGCTGGCCGTGCGCTCGAGCGTGACGGGGTGGCCCGCGGCGAGCGAGCGCTGCAGCTTGGGCGCGCCGGCAGGCTCCACGCCCCAGACCTGCGCCGCGCTGCCCGCGGCCGCCAGCCCCGCCGTGACGCCCGCGATCAGGCCGCCGCCGCCCACCGGCACCGCCACCATCGCCACGCCGGGCAGCTGCGCCGCGATCTCGAGGCCTACGGTGCCTTGTCCCGCGATGATGTCGGCGTGATCGAACGGCGGCACCACCGCGAGTCCCTCGCGCGCGGCGATCTCCAGGGCTTTCACGCGCCGGTCTTCCGAGGTCCGCCCGGCGAACACCACTTCGCCGCCCCATTGCTTCACGCCGTTCACCTTGATGGCCGGCGCGGTCTCGGGCATGGTGACCACGGCGCGCACGCCCATCAGCTGGGCGGCGTACGCCACGGCCTGGCCATGGTTGCCGGAGCTGAAGGTGATCACGCCGCGGCGGCGCGCGGCGTCGGGAAGGTTCTTGATGGCGTTATAGGCGCCGCGCAGCTTGAACGCACCGACGGGCTGCTCGGTCTCGAGCTTCAGGTAGACGCCCATATCGGGCAGCTCGACGAGCGACGTGCGCACGGCGATCCCCTCGAGCGTCCGGGCCGCGGCCCGCACTGCCTCGGCGGTGACCACCGTTATTTGTTGGCCTTGCCCTTGGTGGGATTCCCCCGGGCTTTCTTTCCTTCTTTTTCGACCGCCTGCTTCGCCGCCTTCTTGGGCTTGGGCGCTTCATCGTCGTCGCCCGAGTCGCCGTTCTCGTCGCCGTCGTCTTCCTTCACGACGCGCGCCACGTCCACCACCAGGTCGCCCGCGATCAGGTTCAT
>DATLWA010000124.1:0-2059 GCA_035576905.1 Gemmatimonadales bacterium | reverse complement strand
GTGCTCGCGCTCACACTCGCGGCCGCCTGCTGGCTGGCCGCGGGGCCGGGCTTTGTCGGGCTGGAGGCGGCGCTTCTGTGCCGCCATCACGAGCACCACATGTCGCACGACGGCCCGTGTTTCTGTGCGCAAATGAGTGGTGCCCTCGACGCGACCGCGGCCGACGCGTTGCACGACATCCCGGCTCCCGTGGCGATCACCGTTGCACGACTGGTGCCGGAATCTCACGCTTCCCGCTTCCCTCTTCCCCCGTCCCCTTCTTTCGCTCCCGAGACACCCCCTCCGAACGCTTGCGCCTGACGGCGTAGGCACGCAGTTGGCTCAACCACAACGCAAGATTTCGGAGGAACCGCATGCGCAACGCATGGTGGTGTCTCCTGGGCGTCCTGGCGGCGAATGCCGCGACGGCTCAGGAGTCGCAAGTGTCGTTCGAGGAGCCGCAGCCGGTGGCGCTGACCGGCTTCGCGGTCGGCCAGGCCGGCTACGACCGGGCGCTCAAGGCCAACGGATTCACCGCCGGCAAGATGGCGCTGAGTCTCTTCAAGCCGGTGGGTGACGCGTATTTCTTCGGGCAGTTGACGACGGCGTCGGATAACGGCGAGACGTCCACCGAGATCGACAACCTGATCGTGAGCTGGACGCCGGCCAAGGCGACGCGCTGGTCGTTCGTGTTCGGGCGGTTCGATGCGCCGCTCGGCGTCGAGCGCGACGACGAGCCGCTCAACTTCCTGCCCACGAGCTCGTTCACATTCGAGCTGGCGCGGCCGGTGAAGTTCACCGGTGTGGCGGCGCGGCTCACGGCTACGCCGCGGCTCGAGGTCACCGCGCTCGCCGCCAACGGTTGGAACAACGATCCCGACAACAATCGCGGCAAGACGGGCGAGCTGCGGGTGCAGTGGCTGCCGACCGAGCGCATCACGCTGGGGGCGACGGGCACCTACGGTCCCGAGCGCGACTCGACCGACGCGCACCAGCGCGGCCTGCTCTCGGCCGATCTCACGGTCGACGCCGATGCGTTCGTCCTCGGGGTCGAAGCCCACACCGGGCGCGAGCGCGAGGCCGGTAACTCGCTCAAGTGGAATGCGGTGGCGGCCACGGGATTCTGGAAGCTCTCGAATCGCGTCGGGCTCGCCGCGCGCTACGACCGCGTGGCCGACGCCAGTGGCGTGCTCACCGGCGCCGTGCAGACGCTGCAGTCATTCACGGTCGGCCCGATGCTGTATTTCCGGAGCGCGCAGGAAGGGATCTTCACCACCATCGAGCACACGCGGTTCCGGCTGCCGCAGGTGGCGGTGCGTGCGGCGCTGCGGTTCGATCATTCGACGCAACCGTTCTTCGCGGACGCCGCGGGCGGCCTGCGCACCAGCGATACGCGAGCGGTAGTCGAGCTCGTGTACCTCTTTTAGGAGGCACGCGTGCTCTACGACTTGCGACATGCCGACTTCCGGCTGAAGTGGCTCGTGACGTGCCTGCTCGCGACGTTCGGCTTGGCGTACTGCTTCGGCGCCTGGATGGTGGGACGCTACGCCGGCTTCGGCCCCAGACAGGTGGCGCAAACCTACGCCGGCCCGCCGATGCACATGGCGATGCCGCCCGACACGACCGTCGTGGTGGAGCATCCTTTGACCATGGGCCAGATGGCCGCCGAAGACCACCACGCGGTGGATCTCGATCTGCTCATTCAGGACAGCCACGTGCACGTGCCGATGTACGGCGTGATCGCCGCGGTGCTGTCGCTCGTCGTGCTGGGCCTGGCGTTGCCACGCAGCGCCGGATTCGCGCTCATCACGCTGCTCTTCGCCGCGCCTTGGCTCGATTTCGCCGGGATGTGGTTGGTGAAGTTCGTGTCGCCCGCATTTGCGATCCTGACAGTCGCGGGCGGCTGGGCCATGGGCGCGGCGTACACGGTCGTCGCGGTGATCGCCATCCAGCAGATGTGGTTCGGCCGGAAAGGAGCTGCATGATGTCCCGCATTCTCTCAGGCGCCTTGGTCGCGCTGCTGTTGCACGTGACGCCCACGGTCGAATTGGTGAAGCGCGTGGACGCGGTAAGGCAGATC
>DATLWA010000123.1:0-5219 GCA_035576905.1 Gemmatimonadales bacterium | reverse complement strand
GACCGCCCTGGGCCTTCAGATGCGCGCGGTAGCGACCGCCGAGACGATATCGGTCTGCGAGATCACGCCGATCAGGGCGCCCTCGAATTCCACGAACAGCCGCTGCACGTCCAGGTAGAGCATGTCGCGTGCGGCGTCATGGACGTCCGCATCCGGTCCGATCGTCTCGGGCCACGCCTGCATGATTTCGAGCACCCGCTTGCGCTCGAACAGGCGGTCGCGAGCGCCTGCGTTCTCGCAGGCGTGTTCGGCGCGCAGGATGTCGCGTGTCGTGACCACGCCCACGGCGCGGCCGTAGCGATCGAGCACGGGCATCGCCGACACGCGCTCTTCGGCGAACGCCGCCACGGCGTCCGCGACCGTGGCGTCGGCGCTGAGGGTCTTGAGGTCGGTGCGCATCAGCTCCACGATCTTCATCGAGCCACCTCCAGCTGCGTGGTCTGCACTCGCCGCGCGCCGCCACGCCGCTTGAACGGCGAAACCGGCACGATGACGAGCGACGTCGGCAACGCGCTCACCAGATCCTCCGTCACGCTGCCCACCAGCAAGCGGTCCACCCACCCTTTGCCGTGCGACCCCAGCACCACCAGGTCCGCGTCGAACGCCGCCGCCTCGGCGGCAATCGTTGCCGCGGCGGCGCCGCTCTTGATCACGCGGTCTTCGGCGGCAAGCCCCAGCTGCCCGGTGACCAGCTCGTCGTACGCTTCGCGCGAGCGCCGCAGCAGCTCTTCCTGGTCCACCGTCACCGGCACCTCGACGGGAATCAGCACCGGCTCGACGACATGCAGGACGCGCAGCCGCGCGCCGAGCCAGGCGGCGAGGCGGCGTGCCGTCGCCAGCGTCGGCCCGGTGGCGTACGACAAATCCACCGTTGCCAGGATGCGGCGCACCCGCCCGGCGGCGGCACCCGCGATCAGCATCGGGACGTCGAGCGTGTGAAGCAGGTAGTGCGCCGTGCTGCCGCCGAACGCGCGCGCCAGCGCCCCATGATGCTTGCCGCCGACGGCGACGAGCGCCGCGCCGCTCTCGGTCGCCGCGCGCGCCAGCACCGGCCCCGCGCGCCCCACGCGCACCTCCAGGCCGTGCGCGACGTGCGCCGGCACGAAGGGCTCCAACAACTGCGCGATGCGCGTCCGCGCGTCCGAGACGAGACGGTCGGTGAGATCCTCGGTCGGGAGCGGCAGCTCGGGCACGCCGGCCGCGCGCCAGAGATCGGGCACGACGTGAATGGCGCGGCAGTCGAATTCCGCCACGCGCGCGATCTCGCTCGCCAACGCGGCCGCGCGCAGGGAAGCGGGCGTATCATCGACGCCGATCAGGACGGGCTTCGGCATATCAGCGTCCCCCTTGCCGCTCGACGGGGTCGCCGGCTGGCACTGCCGCCGCGCCGCCCTGCAGCTCGCTGTGGCGCACTTGCCCGCCGAGGAACGCCGCGCGCGCCATGAGACCGCCGGTCACGATTCCCACGGCCAGCGTGGCCACGGTCAACGCGCGCGCGGCGCGGGCGCTGCGTCGGGTCACGGCGAGCGCCCCGATCGCCAACACGCCGACCACTCCCACGGCGATGAGCGCCTGGGTGGCCGCATCTTCATGGCGATCGATCTGCTGGCTCGTCACACCGGGGAGACGCTCGACCAATTCCTCGGCCGGCTCACCCGACATGAACACCGGCACCGCCATGAGCGCCACGCCCACGAACAGCGCCAAGGCGGCCCGCCGCAGGTCCTCGCTCTTCTCCACCAGCGCCGTGATGAGCAACAGCAATGCGATCAGCGTGCCCAGTACGGGCACGTGATTGAGAATGAGGTGCAGGTGGGCAGCGTTCACGGTGGTCGCCTCGCGGAGTGTCGCACTCCAGCTTAGCCGGCCGGGCCGGCGGCGTCCGTGAAGCGTTCCTGAAGGTCTCTTACTCCGGCATCGCTTCCATGCCCCCGGGCGGCGTCTCGCGCCGCACCGTGGGCGTGGCGAAGGCGGGCCGCGCCAGCGGCGCCAGACCCAGGTGCACGCGCGCCCGGTTCAGGGCGTCGTCGATGTTGCCGAGGATGTTCTCTTCGCCCATCTCGTACAGGAAGCCTGACCGTTCGAGCGCCACCACGGGCTGGGCGTGCACGTCCGACAGCAAGACGAGCGTGCCCTCGCGCGAGCCGCGGCGCACCACGTCGCGCAGCGCGTGCAGGCCCGTCGAGTCGATCGCCGGCACGTGACGCATCCGCAGGATCAGTACCTTGGGCCGGCCGCTGATCTCCGTGAGCCGTGCCTTGAACCGCTCCGCCGCGCCGAAGAAGAACGGGCCCGTGATCTCGTACACCACCACCCCTGGGGGCACCACGCGCCGCCGTACCGCGTTGGGGTCGGTCTCGAAATCGTCCACCGGATCGACGAACTCGTGGGTCAGGACATTGATGTTGGTCACCTCGCTCATGCGCTTCATGAACAGGAACGCGGCGAGGATCATCCCGACCTCGATCGCCACGGTGAGATCCACCAGGACGGTCAGCAGGAACGTCGCCAACAATACGGCCACGTCGCTCTTGGGCGCCCGGAACTCCGCCCGGAACGTCCGCCACTCGCTCATGTGGTAGGCCACCACCACGAGAATCGCCGCGAGCGTGGCGAGCGGCACCAACCCCGCCCAGCGGCCGAAGAACAGGGTGATCAGCAGGAGCGTCACGGCGTGCGTCAGGCCGGCGACCGGCGTGCGGCCGCCGTTCTTGACGTTGGTCGCCGTCCGCGCGATCGCCCCGGTCGCGGGCATGCCGCCGAAGATCGGCGACGCGATGTTGGCCACGCCCTGCGCCACCAGCTCCATGTTGGAGCGGTGCCGGCCGCCGATCATGCCGTCCGCCACCACCGCCGAAAGCAGTGACTCGATCGCCGCGAGTAACGCGATCGCCAGCGCGGGGCGCGCCAGCACGCCCACCGTGCCGAGCGTGACATGTGGGATCACCGGCACCGGCAGGCCGGCGTCGATCGCGCCGAATCGCGTGGCGATCGTCTCCACCGGCACGTGCAGCAGCCGCACCAGCACCGTCGTCGCGATCAAGGCGACGAACGGTCCGGGAATCCGGGCGTTGATCCGGGGCCACCACACGATGATGGCAAGCGCCAGCGCCGCGACAGCAATCGCCCACCAATTGACCGCGTTGAGGTGCCGCAGCAGCGCCGCCCACTTCGGCACGAAGTCCGCGGGCAGCGTCCCCATGCGCAGGCCCAGCAGGTCCTTCACCTGGCTCGAGAAGATGATCAGGGCAATGCCGCTCGTGAATCCGATCGTGACCGGATAGGGGATGAACTTGATCGCGCCGCCGAGGCGCGCGAGGCCCAGCCCGATCAGGATCACGCCCGCCATGATGGTGGCGATCGTGAGCCCCTCGATGCCGTAGTGCTGCACGATCCCGGCCACGATCACCACGAACGCGCCCGTGGGCCCGCCGATCTGCACCCGCGAGCCGCCCAGCAGCGAGATGATGAAGCCGCCGATGATGGCCGTGTACAGACCGCGTTCGGGGGTCAGTCCACTCGCGATCGCGAAGGCGATGGCCAGCGGCAGCGCCACGATGCCTACGATCACCCCGGCCGTCAGGTCGGCTAGGAGCTGGTCTTTGGAATAGCCCTTGAGGGTGGTGACCAGCTTGGGGATGAGCACGGCGCAATATTAGCGGAGTTTCCCGCTGCACTATGATGGTGCAGCCTTTCTGCAGTCCATGCACAATTTCTGATACAACCTGCAGCACTCTGAGCGTGACGGTGGAACGGCTGTACGCCATTTCGTGCATTCCGCGCACGGTTTTCTTGACAGGCGGCACGCTGCTTGCCTATGTTGCCGCACATGAAGCTCATCACGACCATCGTTCGCCCTGAGCGGCTCGCCGAGGTCAAGGCGGCGCTGTTCCGCGCCGGTGTCACCGGCATCACCCTCAGTCGCGTCAGCGGGCACGGCGGCGAGCGCGAGGTGCTGAGCGAATACCGCGGCACTACGGTCGTGATGGAATTCCACGAGAAAGTGAAGATCGAGATGGTGTGCTCGGAGCCGTTCGTCGAGCCCTGCATCCAGGCGATCCTCACGGCGGCTCGCACCGGCGAAGTGGGCGACGGCAAGATCTTCGTCCAACCGATCGAGCAGGTGATTCGCATTCGCTCGGGCGAGCGCGACGTCGAGGCGCTCACCGCCGTCAACGCCGACGAAGTGCAGCAGGCGGCGCTGAGCGACGCGCGGGAGGGCGCCCTGTGAGCCCCGCCATCTCCTCCGGCGATACCGCCTGGGTGCTCATCTCGAGCGCGCTGGTCCTGCTGATGACGGTGGGCCTCGCATTCTTCTATGGCGGGCTGGTGCGCTCCAAGAACGCGCTCAACACGATGATGATGAGCGTCGTGGCGTTGGGCCTGGTCGGCGTGCAGTGGGTGTTGCTGGGCTATTCGCTCGCCTTCGCCCCGGGATCCTCGTGGCTCGGCGGGTTCGCGTGGGTGGCGTTCCGCGGCGTGGGACTCGAGCCGGACGCGGCCTATGCGGCCACGATTCCGCATCAGGCGCACGCGATGTTCCAGGGGATGTTCGCCATCATCACGCCGGCGCTGATCTCGGGCGCCATTGTCGAACGGATGCGGTTCCGGGCGTACGCGCTATTCATTCTGCTGTGGGCGACGCTCGTCTACGATCCGCTGGCCCACTGGGTGTGGGGCCAGGGCGGCTGGCTCGCCGCCAAGGGCGCGCTCGACTTTGCCGGCGGCACGGTGGTCCACGTGTCGGCCGGCGTGTCGGCGCTCGTCGCCGCCTGGGTGCTCGGCACCCGCCGCGACTTCCGCCGCGCGCCGTCCGTCCCGCACAGCGTGCCCCTCACGCTGCTCGGCGCGGGCCTCTTGTGGTTCGGCTGGTTCGGCTTCAACGCCGGTTCGGCGCTCGCCGCCAACGGCGTGGCGGCCCTGGCGTTCGTGAACACCAACACCGCCGCGGCGGCCGCGCTCTGCACGTGGGCGTTGCTCGACCTGCGCCGTTCCGGCCGGGCGACGGCGGTGGGCGCCGCCACCGGCGCAGTCGTGGGGCTGGTCGGCATCACGCCGGCCGCGGGCTACGTCACGCCGGCGGCGGCGATCGCCATCGGCGTGCTGTGCGCCGGCGTGAGCTACACCGCCATCCAGCTGCGCGCCGCCCGCGGCCGCATCGACGACTCGCTCGACGTGTTCTCCTGCCATGGCCTCGCCGGCATGGCGGGCGCGTTACT
>DATLWA010000122.1:0-10824 GCA_035576905.1 Gemmatimonadales bacterium | reverse complement strand
AGGATGGAGATTCCCCTCCATCCCTTCTTCGGTAGCATGGGCGTAGCGCCGCCGCGGGACTCGGGCCGAGTGAGCAGTAACCCGCCCGGGATTCACGCGGGGAATATGGATAACAAGGAGCTGGTGGCGGGGACGACGCTGTTCATCCCGATTCACACCGCCGGCGCGCTGCTCGAGGTGGGCGACGGCCATGCGGCGCAAGGCGACGGCGAGGTGGACCAGACCGCCATCGAGACATCGCTGCGCGGCCGGCTGCAGCTCATCGTCCGCAAGGACATGCACCTCACCTGGCCGCGCGCCGAGACCCCGACGCACTTCATCGCGATGGGGATGGACAGAGATCTCACCAAGGCCACGCAAATCGCCGTGCAGCAGGCGATCGACTTCGTGGCGGCGTACCGCGGGTGGTCGAAGATGGAAGCTTACCGCTTGGTGAGCGTCGCCTGTGACGTGCGCATCACGGAGCTGGTGGACGGCAACGTCGGCGTGCACGTCATGATTCCGAAGGCGATTGTAGGACTAGGGCGGTGAATACGGCCGCGCGCGCAGGGCGTCCCACGCGCTGAGCGCGGTCTTGGGATGCATCGCGCTGTCGGCGAGGCCGAGGTGCGTGAACAGCCCGAGAATAGAACTGGGCGGCAGGTTGGCGCCGGTCGTGTCGAGGTCGTAGAAGGTCAGCTGAAACACGCCGCGGGCCCGGGCGCTGTCGAGCAGTTGCCCCTGCCGCACGATGTAGCGGCGCTGCAGGGCGGGCGACGACGCCACCGCGCCCACCGAAATCGACGGCCAGCCCCCTTCTACTACCAGTACGGGCAGCGCCGCATCGTGACCGATGCGGGCGTAGTAGTCGAGCGGCAAGCTCTCGGGCACGGCGAAACCGGCGAGGTATGGATAGCTCGACAGGCCGATGGCCTGGACGAACGGGAAGTCCGTCAGGTCCTGCGCGATCCCCTGATACCCGGCGGGTCCCGCGAGCCGGCCCCAGGCGACCTCCACCTGGACGCTGACGTACAGGGTGGTCGGCACCGCGGCGACCTGGACATCGTCGGCGGCGGCGTTCGCCATGACCCGCACGGCCTGGTAAACCGAGTCCGGCGCCGCCGCGCGGATCAGGTTGGTCTCGGCGACGAGCCCGAGGTAGTCGGGATGGAGATGTGTGGCGATCGCCGTCACCCACTGGCGGTACAGGCGCTGGATCGCCGTGTCTGTGACGCTGCGGCCCAGCGCCACCAGCTCGGGGGCCTCGGCGGCGCGGTTGAGTCCGTCGGTCGCGTCGACCGTGAAGACGAGCGCCAGGCCTTTCGCGCGGTAGTAATTCGCGAGCGGCACCTCGACGTCGTCCACGGCGGCGGCCGCCGAGACGCCGTTGATCAGCGCGGTCCACGGCGGCGACACGTGCATGATCGCCGCGTCGGCGTGGGGGATCCAGTAATTGATCGCCGGGATCACGATGCTGGAATCGAGGCGCGGCGGGAAAGCGGAGAATCCCATCAGGAATGGCCGCGGCGCCCGCGCCGGACCAGCCCCGTCGCTACATGCCGCGGCCACGGCCGCGCCCAGGACGGCTAACAGGACAATCCGTCCCCATCGACGAGTCATGGGTCGAATCTAATTCAGTGTCCCAGAACATGTTCCAGCGTCGGCTTGTCGCTTGGCGGGGTGGCGCCAGGCTCCCCCTGAGGGCACCTTTCAGGGGTCCGGGGTAGCCTGTTGGAACGACGCACCAGGGGGGGTCATGAGACGCAGCATCTGTGCGGTGCTGGTGGCCGCATTCGGGGTGTCCGCGGGGTGCGCCACGAAAGAGACGCCGGTCGGACCACCACCCCCTCCGGGTACGCACGTGGGCTGGTACGTGACGACCACAGGGACAAGCGGCGGAGACGGCAGCACGGGCAACCCGTGGAGCCTGTCGTACGCGCTCGGCGGGGCCGGCGGCACGGTTCAGCCCGGCGACACAATCTGGGTGCGGGTCGGGACGTACACCGGCACCTTCAGCCCCAACCTGAGTGGCACGTCCGGGTCGCCGATCATCGTGCGCGCCTACCCCGGCGAGCGCGTCGTGATCGACGGCAACGACGGCAGCAGCAACGACGGCTTCGTGGTGCACGGGACCTACACGTACTACTGGGGGCTCGAGTTCACCAACTCGAACACCACGCGTACGACGGCCTCGACCAGCAGCAACTTCCGTCCCGACGTCGTCACGAATTACGCGACGCACACCAAGTTCATCAATCTGATCATCCACGACGGCGGCGTGGGATTCTACGCGTCCACCGACCATGCCGACGTGGAGATTTACGGCTGCATCATCTATAACAACGGCTGGCAGGGTCCCGACCGCGGCCACGGGCACGGGCTGTACTTGAAGAACAACACCGGCCCGGTGCTCGCCAAGGACAACGTGGTCTTCAACCAGTTCGGGTACGGCATCCATGAGTACACCGATGCCGGCGCCGGCGCGCTGCAGAACATCCATCTCGAGGGCAACATCGCGTTCGACAACGGTACGCTGTCGAACAACTCCACGTCGGCGAACATTGCGATCCTCGGGCAAGAGGTGGCGAACGGGGCCACCGTGTTAAACAGCCTCGCATATTACGCGCCCGCGGCCGCGGCCACGATCAACGTGAAGCTCGCGCCGAGCGGCCTCGCCAACGGCACGCTGTCGGCGACGGGGAACTACATCGTGGGCGGGAGTCCGGCGGAGTACGTGGGCGAGTGGACCACGGCGACGGTCTCGAGTGACACCGTGGTCGGCAGCAGCACGATGGTGGACTTCTCCCAGGCGAGCAACGCCGGGTTCACGTGGAGCAACAACTACTACTATCGCGACACCTCGGCCAGCGCGTGGCGTTTCGGCGGCTCGAGCTATTCATTCGGCGCGTGGAAGACGGCCAGCGGTCTCGGCGGCAGCGACGGCATATCGACGGCCGCGCCCGCCGCCACGAAGGTGTTCGTGCGGCCCAACAGCTATGAGACGGGTCGGGCGCACATCGTGGTCTTCAACTGGGGCTCGCAGGCATCCGTGTCGCCCGACGTCTCGAGCGTGCTCTCCAACGGCGACCAGTACGTGGTGCTGAACGTGCAGGACTTGTTCGGCACGCCGGTCGCGAGCGGGACATACAGCGGCGGCACCATCAACATCCCGATTGCGGCCGTGTCTCCGCCCGCCCCGGTGGGCATTACCTCCCTGGCGCCGAACACGGGCACCGCATTCGCCGTGTTCCTGTTGCTCCGCACCGGCCCGTAAGCCGCTCCGCCGTCCCGCGCCTGCCCGGGCTCGTCTGTCTGGGCGCCGTGGCGGCGCTGCTCGCGCCGCCCGGCCCGGGGCCGCGCGGCTACTACGCGTCGCCGCTCGGCACCCCCAGCGGCAACGGTTCCCGCACCAATCCCTGGGATCTGGCCACGGCACTCGCCGGCGGCCACGGCGCCGTGCAGCCGGGTGACACCGTGTGGCTGCGTGGTGGCGTGTACCACGGCCGTTTCGCCAGCACGCTCACTGGAACGGCGACTCGGCCCATCATCGTGCGGCAGGCGCTGCGCGAGCGCGTGGTGCTGGACCACCGCGGCGCCACGGACGACGCATTCGTGGTGCAGGGTGCCTGGACCTGGTACTGGGGTTTCGAGCTGACCAACTCCGGTGTCGTGCGCCGCGGCCCGCCGACCTCCTCCAGCTTCCGCCCCGATGTCGTCGTGAACGACGGACCGCACAACCGCTACATCAACCTCGTGGTGCACGACGGCGGCGTCGCTTTTTACAACTACGGCACGAGCCCCGACGTCGAGATCTACGGCTGCATCATCTTCGACAACGGCTGGACGGCGATCGACCGCGGCCACGGCCACGCGCTCTATGTGAAGAGCGATACGGGCACCGCGGTGCTGAGCGACAACGTGGTGTTCGACCAGTTCGGTTACGGCGTCCACGCCTACACGGACAAGGGCCACGGCTCCCTGCGGAACATCCACGTGGAAGGCAACATTCTGTTCGACAACGGCGTCGTCGCAGGGGGCGGCTCGGCGAACCTGCTCGTGGGCGGCGGGGAACCCGCCGGCGGCATCGTCGTGAACGACAACGTCAGCTATGTCTCGCCCGGTGTGGTGAGCGCGAACGTGCTGCTCGGCTACGGAGCGGTGCGCAACGCCGACCTGGTGATGCGAGGAAACGTCGCCATCGGCGGCAGCCCCGTGTTGCGCCTGCGACACTGGGCTTCCGTCACGGCCACCGACAACACGTGGATCGGTGTGGGAAGTCCCGTCCTCGTCGAAGACGCCGACACCAGCGGTGGGAAGTGGCTCCGAAATAGCGTCCGCAACGCAGGCAGCGCGTCGCCGGGTGCTGTGGTGGTGGTGCGGCCCAACGCATACGAGCCGGGCCGCGCGTTCATCGCCGTATACAACCCGGCGGCGCTCGCGACGGTATCGGTGGACGTCTCGCGGGTGCTGAAACAGGGGGAGCGGTACGAGGTGCGCAACGTGCAGGCGCTCGACAGCCCGGCCGTCGCCACGGGGATCTACGGCGCGACGCCCGTCGCGATTCCGACGACGCCCCTGCCACGTCCGATTCCCATCGGCCTCACGGCGGAGCCGGCCCCACCCACGGGGCCCGTGTTCAACGTGTTCCTGCTAGTGCGGGTGGCGCAGCGCGACTAGTCCGCCCGCCAGGGCGTGGTGGTCTTGCGAACGTAGAGGCGGTAGAGCGGCGGGAACGCCCGCCGCGCAAAGCCCTTGAGTCGCCGCGCCAGTAGCGCACGCCGCCACCCCCGAAACCGCGCCAGCTCGCCGACGCGTTCCGGTGGCGTCCACACTTTCGGGAAGAAGCGACCCAGAAGCCAGCAGCCATCCACGCGTCGCGGAATGATCCACGGCTCCGACGTGAAGAGGTAGTGCAGGCCCGCCTGCGCGGCGGCGCGGAACACGAGTGTGGAGGCGTCGCCGCCCGGGAGCGAGGCGGTGAGGCACGGCTCTCCCAGGAGCTGCGCGAGTCGATCGCAACTCACCTGCCACTCCTCGAGCATGCGAGCGAGCGGCAGGTCGCGAAAGATATCGGGGTGGGTGTCGGAGTGGCTCCCGATCGAGTGGCCGCAGCTGCGGAGATATTGGATTTCACTGCGATCCATGAACGTGCGCGTTCCGATGAGGCCGGTCGCGATGAAGAAATGACCCCGCCAACCGCGTGCCGCCAGGGTGTCGCCGATGTGCGTGGCGCTGCGGCCCCCGTCGTCGAACGTGAGCAGCACATGCCGGGCGGGGCGCGTGAGATCGAGCGCGGTGATGATCGCGGGCGCATGGCCGCTGGCGGCGATCTGGTCCAGGTCGCGCTCGAATGCCGCCGTGGTGTGCTTGTAGGGCATCGCCCCCGGCCGCTGAAAACCGGCGGCCGCGGGGTCGTCCGTAACCTCGTGGTAGCCGAAGCTCGCGATCCGCAGGCCGAAGGTCATCGGGAGAGCGGCACGACGGCAACACGCCGGGCGTCCGCGCGCTGGGGCCACAGGCCGGCGAGGAAGCCGACGCCGTAACTCACATGCAGGACGGGGAAGGCCGCGGCCAGCGCGAGCGCACAGCGTGCGCCGTACCGCAGGCCCCCGAGCGCCGCCGCGCTGATGGCGGCCAGGTAAGTCGTGGCGATGGCCGCGAGCAGCCAGCGCCCGGCGACGAGCCAAGGCGCGAGCACGGCCGATGCAGCGAGCGCGACCACGAAGAGCGCCGGTACCAGCTGCCGCACCGTCAGCACGCGACCGATCTTGCGCGCCGCCAGGGGTTTGAAATAGCCGTACTGGAAGAACATCCGCCACACCTGCCGGAAGGAGCTCCGCGCGAAGTAGCGCGACACCACGTCGGGAATCAGCACAATCCGACCCCCTTGTCGGACCAGCCGGCCGTTCAGCTCGTCGTCTTGATTGCGGACCAGGTCTTCGTCGAACAGGCCGATCCGGTCGAACACCGCTCGACGGTAACAGCCGAACGGTACGGTGTCCACCACGCGGCGCTCCGTCGCGCCGATGCGGAAGTACGAGTTCCCGACCCCGAGCGGGTGCGACAGCGCGATCGCCAGCGCGCGGGCGACGGGTGTGTCATCGGCCGGGACCGTGACGAGCACACCGCCCACGTTGTCCGCGCCGGTCTCGTCGAGCGCGGCGACCAGTCGCGTGATGTAGTCCGGCGGGTACAACGCGTGGGCCCCCATGGGCATGATGATGGCCCCGGTCGACTGGCGCACGCCGACGTTCATCGCGGCCGGTGTGATGCGCCTGGGGTTGTCGAGCAAGCGCACGGCGGGGTGACGGGTGGCGTACTCGCGCACGATCTCCCGAGTGCCGTCGTCGCTCATGCCGTCTGCGACAAGAATCTCGAGGCGGTCCTGTGGGTAATCGCAGGTGAGCAGGGAATCGAGGCACGCACCGATGTAGCGCGCCTCGTTGCGGCAGGGGATGACCGCGGACACCTTGGGCAGCTGTGCGGCGGTCATCGCCCGCCCGCGCGCGCGACGAGGTCGCGCAGCCCCTGCACCCACTCCCCCAGAGCCGGCCACGGGTCCCGGGGATCCCAGGCTTCGAGCCGCGTCCCCGGCGGCTGCGCGCCGAGCAGCTCGCGCAGTCCTTGGGCGATCGTCGGATAACGCCCGGGGTACCCGGCGGGACGGCCCGCGACGATGTAGAGAAATCGCTTGACGTCCCCCCACAGCCAGCGGAGCACGACGTCTTCGCGGTAACGCGGCGCCGCTCCGACGCCCTCACCGGCGAGAATCGCGAGCCACAGGCGCGGGAAGTCCACCCCGGCGTCGATGGCGAGCTGCAGGGAGCCCCAGAAGCGGCCGTTCACCTCCATCAAGCACGGTTCCTCGCTGCCGTCGTCGCGGAACTCCACCATCGCGGGCCCGTGCCACCGCATCTCGCAAAGCAGGCGCTCCGCCGGTGCGCGGAGGCGCGGATCGAGCGGCGCCGCGCGGCGCAGACTCGAGCCCGAGCCCGACGGGCGCACGTCGCGCAGCCGCTCGTGGGCGAACCACGCCACCACGCGGCCACGGTCGCACAACGCGAACACGCCCTTGCCCTGGCCTTCCACGAAGCCCTGAATGAGGGGCCATGCCTCGCCCTGCCGGCGAGCGCGGACCGCTGCCTCGAGCTCTCGAGCGTCGCTCGCGTAGCAGGGGCCGTGATCGGCAAGGAAGGCCGTCCCGTTCCAGGCATTGCTGAAGCGCGGTTTCACGACGCACGGGTATTCCACCTGCGCGCCGGCGTCCAGACACTCGGCGAGCGTGGTCGGCGCGTGCGTGGGCGGAGTCCGGACCCCCGCCAACCGCGCGCGCAGCACGGTCTGCGCCTTATCGAACGCCCCTGCGAGCACGTCGTCCCGGGCGCACCCGACCACGATACCCTCGGCCTCCCACTGATCGCGTTCGGCATTGCAGAGCACGCAGGAGCGCTCCGACAGGGGCAGCACCACGCCGACGTCGTGGTCGCGCGCCCACGTGCGCAGCGCGGCGAACGCCGCGAGCGTCTCGGCCGAGAGCCGGTAGCTCGCTTCGCAGTGCCGTGACCACGCCGCCAGCGGACGTCGGGTCCGGCCCGCGACCACGACGGGATGCCCGGCACGCCCCAAAGAACGCGTGCACGCCAGGGCTTCGGTGCTCTGCGCGTCGAGCACGAGGACACGGGGGCGCCGGGCGGCGATCATCGGACCGTGGCGACGCCGGCGACGCGCTCCGCCAGCGGGATGGCGCAGACGACCGAGCGAAACTTGCCGTTCGCCCCGCGAGGAATGTCCGCGACGGGCTCGAGCACGACCGCGATGGAGCCCAGCCGCTCGCGCAACCGCGCGGTGATCGTGGCGGTGGTTTGCGGCGTGAAGCCGGGCGCCGGGACGTACCGCACGCGCAGCAGGTCGAGCGCCTCCTGCACGATCTGCCCCTGCCGCACGGGCAACCCATAGAACACCGGATTCACCCACGCCACGCGCCGCCCGTCTGGTGTGACGAGCAGGTCGTTGGTCCGGCCGTCGAGGCCCGCGATCGCCGGCAATGGACGCCCGCAGGCACAGGCCGTGCCGTCCGGCGCCAGCCGGCCGGAATCCCCGACGCGATAGCGCACCAACGGCATGTCCGCGTTCAGCAGGCCGGTGCAGACGAGCTCTCCGGAGTCGCCCGCGGGCACCGCGGCCGCGCCGTCGCGCACTTCGATCACGCCGACCTCGGGCCACTCATGCAGCGTCCCGTGCTCGCACTCGCTGGCGGCGGCGACCGTTTCCCCCATCCCGTACGTCTCGCGCACCGGGCACTGGAACGCCGCGGCGATGGCTTCGCGCTCCGTCAGGGGCACCGGCTCGGCGCTCGTGAGCGCCACGCGCATCCGGAGGTCGGTACGCCCGCTGCGCAGGACCTCCTGCGCGAGGGCGTACAGCGACGACGTATATCCGACGAGGTAGTCCACCCGGTAGCGCGCCAGGGCGTCGAGGTAATGCGGTACCAGATCGGGCGCGAGGTGATAGCTCGACATGTAGAGCTGGCGCAGCGCCGCGTTCCACACCCAGAACGGCGGGCGGCGTTGCACGGCGGGCACGATCAACTGGCCCCCGAGCATGGCCCAGCGCTCGCCGCGCGACAGGCCATGCCACGCGCGTGTGCGCGCGACCGACAGCGCATAGAGCGCACCCACGGTGTCGCGGGTGCGCCAGATGTGCAGCGGCTTGCCGGTGGTGCCGCTCGTTTGCTCGTGCATCATGCGGCGCAGGTTGCAGTCGGCGGCGACGAACGCGCGCGGGTCGGCGCGCACGGTCTCCTTTTCGAGGACCGGCCAATTCTCCAGCCGTTCGACGGCGGCCCGGTCGCCGTGGCGCCGGCGTTCCGCCCACTGCTCCCGGTAGTACGGCACCTGGGTGGCCGCGCGGTGCAGGACGAAAGCGAGCCGCTCCTCGCGCCAGGTGGCCCACTGGGTCGCGTTCCAGCGGTCGCGTTCCAGCGCCTCGGCCACGAGCCGCTCGCTGTCACGACCGAAGCGCCACCAGCGGAGGCGCAGCCCGTACAGCGTGGCGCCGATCGAGCGCACGCTCACCGGCAGCCGGTGATAGAGGGACAGGGCCAGGCTCATGCGACCTGCGGCCGGGGAGCGGGGAACCAGCGCCGCACCAGCCTGCGCAGCCCGCCTGCCGCCACCAGCGGCGGCAACAGGCACAGCCGCGACGCGGCCGGCCAGTTGCCCGCGCCGACCACCGACCCGAGCTCGCTCCAGAAGAGACGCCCGCCGACGCGCAGCGCTGGGAAGCGATACCCGCGGCTCTGGAAGACGGGTTGACCCCAGCCCTCCAACGCGAGACCGTGGCGTGCGGCATCGGGAAGGACGCTCGCGCCGTAGATGGCGCGATGAATGTGGTCGACGTACGCGAGATAGCACGACAGCCCGGATACCGCCCCCACCGTGCGCGCCGAGCGCAGCACGTCGTCCCAATCCAGTGTGCGGTCACGGACCAAGCGCACGGTCGCGACGACGTCGCCCAGGCGGAAGTGCCGCCGGCCAAACACGCGGTTCATGCCCTGCAGGATCAAGCGGTCTGCGGGCGCGGGAACCGGGACGCGCTGACCGCCGAGCTCGAGCGCGCGTTGCTGCCGTACGATGTGGGCCGGATACTGCCTATGCTCACCGATGATGCCCAGCCGCTCGTGGTGCACGTCGAGTACCAGGCCGGATCCGACGAGATCATAAACCGACGCCCCCGCCAATCGATCCCACAGAAAGGGCGCGACGGGCGTCCCCGGTGTGGCGTCGAGCAGCAGCGCGTCGACCTGGGTCGAGCCGAGCACCAACAGATCGAGATCGTTACCGGTGTCGGGAAAGTGGTCGGCGATACTTGGGAAAACGAAGCCGACGTCGTGGCGTGTGCACACGTCCCGCAGCTTCACGACCGCGTCGAGTGTCGCGCCACCGCGCACCCGTGCAGCATCGGCGGCCGCGACAAACACCGCCGGCCGCCGCACGTCCGAGCGGGCGAGCAGGTCGTCCAGCTGGACGAGGATCGCGTTGCTCGCGGCCAGAGCCTGGAGCAGGCTCCAATCGAGCGCGAAGCCTGGGTCACGGGCGCGATCGTCCAGCAGCCACCGCAGCGCGAGGGTGGCGTGGCGGGACTCCGGTGTAGGCGTCAGAGACACAGTGGCTCCAGGACAGCGCGCGCGAGCACGTGTTGCGTGGCCGTGATGTCGGCGTTGTGCACTACGAGGGCCCGTGCCACCAGCGGCTGGACGGCCCCGTAGGCCGCCCGGCGGCGCGCCAGGTACGGCACGGTGTATTCGCCCTTGCGCGCGAAGGACTCTTCCGGGCTGATCTCCAAAAAGACGGGCACGTCCGGAGCCGGCGTGAGGCGCTCGAGGAGCCGGACCCAGAACCAGCGGCCGTCGTCAGCCACGTCCACGAGTGTGTCGTAGAAGTAGCGATCGGTCACGAGCACGCGGCCCCGCAGCGCCTCGATGTAGAAGCGGAACGCCTGGAAAATCAACAGGTCGACGAGATAGAGCGCCCGGCGGATGGGCTTGTTCCAGAGCACCGCATCGCGCAGCCACCACACCAGCGCGCGCACGCGTCGCGCCACCGGTCCGTGGGTGTTCTGGCGCGGCACCTCTCCGGCCATGCGTGGGCGCGGGGGCTCCGGGACGCGCTTTCGCCCCGTAAGCCGTCGCAGGCTGTCGCGCAGCGCGCGCACGGTCGCATACACGCCGACATTGTCGGTCATATGCAGCACCGTCACGACGCGATGGCGCCGCTCAAGCTCGGCTTTGAGCCAGTCGATGAGCGTCGACTTGCCCGCGCCGTCGAGTCCGGAGAAGGTGATCAG
>DATLWA010000121.1:0-4026 GCA_035576905.1 Gemmatimonadales bacterium | reverse complement strand
AGCGTCACGCTCGCCGTCGCCTACAAGTTCCAGGTGCCCGAGCACGGCTCCGACCGCATGGGCCGCCAGCAATTCGGCGGCCGCTGGCTGTACGAGGTCGCCCAATGGTTCCCCCGCATGGCCGTATACGACGATGTGCGGGGCTGGAACACCGAGCAGTACCTGGGCCAGGGCGAGTTCTACCTCGAATACGGCGACATCGACTTCGCGATCACGGTGCCGCGCAGCTACGTGGTCGCGGCGACGGGCAACCTGCTCAACCCGGAAGCGGTTCTCACCGCCGCCGAGCGCACGCGTCTCACGGGCGCGCGCCGCGCCGACTCGACCGTCGCGATCATCGGCAAGACCGAAGCCGGCTCGGCCACCACGCGGCCGGCGGGAACCTCCGCCACGCTGACGTGGCGCTACAACGCTAAGAACGTGCGCGACGTGGCCTGGGCCGCGGCGCCCAACTTCGTGTGGGACGCGAGCTCGTGGGACGGCATCCTGCTGCAGTCGTTCTACCCGCCCGACGCGGACGCCGACTGGGCGAACTCCACCGCCTACGTGCGCCACACCATCAAGCATTACAGCGAGAAGTGGTTCCACTACCCCTACCCGACCGCGATCAACATCGCGGGCCCGGTGGGCGGCATGGAATACCCGATGATCGTGTTCTGCTCGTCGCGCGCCAGCGGCCGCGGATTGTTCGGCGTGACCACGCACGAGCTGGGCCATCAATGGTTCCCGATGGTGGTAGGCAGCAACGAGCGGCTGTACGCCTGGATGGACGAGGGGTTCAACACGTTCATCAATACGTACTCGGCGCGCGTGTTCTATCACGACACGACGGGCCCGGGCGCCAGCGGTATCGATAATTGGTCGCAGTTCGCGGGCCGCGGGAACGACCAGGCGCCGTCGATGCTGCCCGCCGATCGTATCCCCGGCCAGCTGCTGGGCGCCGCGGCCTACGGCAAACCCGCGATCGGGCTGTTCGTGCTGCGCCAGTCGATGCTGGGTGATTCGTCGCGCTTCGACGCGGCGTTCCGCGAGTACATCCGGCGCTGGGCCTTCAAGCATCCGACGCCCGCGGACTTCTTCCGCTCCATGGACGACGCGGTGGGCGAAGACCTGTCGTTCTTCTGGCGCGGCTGGTTCTATCGGACCGACGTCGTGGATCAGGCGGTGGATTCGGTACAGCAGAAGGTGGACTCGGCGGGCACCAAGAGCGCCAGCGTTTTCCTCGAGAGCCTGGGCGGGCTGCCGATGCCGGTCGATCTGCGTCTCACGTTCGCGGGGGGAGCTACCGAACGGGTGCTGTTACCGGTGGAGGTGTGGATTTTGGGATCGCGATATGTCTATGTCCGCGATATCCCGGCGGATGTCGTGAAGGTAGAGATCGATCCGGATCATAGATATCCAGATGTGCGGAGGCAGAACAACGTTTGGAGTAAGCAGTAATCAGTGTAGTTCCCAGACGCCAAGTTGCCAGTGGTTACAAGCCACAAGAGGCCAGGGATCATCCCCTGGCCTCTTGCTTCTGGGAACCACTGGCAACTTGGCGTCTGGGAACTCTACTGCAAACTGAATCTCTTGTTTCTGATAACCAACATGACCATCTCAATCAGGATCATGGCAACGCCGCCCCACATAATCCCCGGCAGATCCGCCAGATCCCTCGCATACCGAAACCACAACCACCGCCCGATGACCCCACACCACAATCCCCCCGCGAACCAACCCGTGAAGCGCACCAGCCAGCCCAACCCTTGCGCGATGCCCGGCAAGGCGAGCAGCAGCACGTCGAACAGCGCGCCCAAGAACGTGAACAAGAACGCGATACTGAACACGTCGAACGCGTCGGACACGAATCCGGCGTGGCGCGGCACCACGAGGAACAGGACGAGCGCCAGCGGCACGGCGGCCACGAGGCTGCGGGCGGCCGTTCTCAGCCAGGGAGAGTTCACTTGAGATACTGATCCAGCCAGTCGAGGACCACGCCCTGCCACAGGCGGCGGTTGCGCGGCTTCAGGACCCAGTGGCCCTCGTCGGGAAAGTGCAGGAACTTCGCGGTCACGCCCATGCGCTGCGCCGCGGTAAAGGCCTGATAGCCCTCCGACAAATCGACGCGATAGTCGAGCTGCGAATGCACGATCAGCATCGGTGTCTTCCAGTTCTTCACGAAATTCACCGGCGACCACTGCTCGTACAGCGCGCGCGACGCCTCGGGCGTGCCGCCGAACTCCCAGTGCACGAACCACAGCTCTTCGGTGCTCCCCGCCATGCTCACGATGTTGAACACGCCGTCGTGATCGATCAGACACGTGAACCGGTTGGTGTGGCCGGCGATCCAGTACACCAGATAGCCGCCGTAGGACGCGCCCGCCGCGCACATCTTGGTCGAATCGACGTAGGGCAGCCGCGTCACCGCGTCCAGCCCCTTCATGACGTCTTCGTACGGGTAGTCGCCCCAGTGCTGTGAAATGGCGTCGGTGAAGTCCTGGCCGTAGCCGGTCGAGCCGTGGAAGTTGACGGCCGCCACCACGTAGCCGCGCGATGCGAACATCTGATAGTTCCAACGCCCGCTCCACGAATCCGTCCACGCGCCCTGCGGCCCGCCGTGGATCAGGTAGACGACGTGGTATTTCTTGGCCGGATCGAACGCCGGCGGCTTCTGCGTCCAGCCGAACACCGAATCGCCCTTGGCGCCCACGAAGCCATACTCCTGGAGCGGCGGCAGGTCGAGCTGGGCCAGCGCCGCGTCGTTGACGTGGCTGAGGCGGCGCGGTGCGGCTGTCGTGGGACCCGCCGCCCACACTTCGTTCGGCGTCGTGCTGCTCGTGTGCAGGTAGACGAAGCTCTTGCTGTCGGGGCCGAGGCTGAGCGACGTATTCACGCCGTCCTTGAAGATCACCGCGGTGCGGCGGTAGGACGGCAGGTCGATGCGATAGATGTTGTCGCGGCCGCGCTCTTCAACGACCGCATAGATGCAGGCCGAGCTGGGGCACCACGCGTACGAGCCCACGGAGAGCGTCCACCCCGCCGTGACCTCGACCGGCGCGCCGCCGGCGCGCGGCAGCAGCATCAGGCGCTGGCGGTCCGCCTCGAAGCCGGGGCGTGCCATCGACAGATAACTGAGCCACTTGCCGTCGGGCGAATAGCGCGGCGTGTTGTCGGCGCCTTTGTTGGCGGCGGTCACCGCGTGTAGGCCAGAGCCGTCGGCGTGCATCACGAAGACGTCGACGTTGGTGTTGTCCGCGACCACGTCGTCGCCGTGGTAGGCGACCGCGATCTCCTTGCCATCGGGTGCCACGGCGAAATCGCCGTCGCCCGCGGTGGCGATGGCCGGCACGTCGTGGTCCACCGGGCTCAGGTCTTTGGCGGCGCCGCTGGCGCGGTCCACGGCGAACAGGTGCTGCCGCTTGCCCACACGCATCTCATCCCAGTGGCGCCACAGCAAGTTGGTCCAGATCGACGCGTCGGTGGGAAAATCGCCGTTGCGGCGGTCGATCTCCTGATCGGCGGGCCACTTGATGTCGCTCACCACGACGAAGCCATTGCCGTCGGGCGTCCACACGAACTCGTTCACGCCGCCCTCGAGACTCGAGACTTTCTGCGCCTCCCCGCCCCCGAGCGACAGCACCCAGATCTGGGGGCCGCTCTGGCGACTCGAGATGAACGCCAGCGACTTCCCGTCGGGCGCCCAGCGCGGGCTGCGGTCCGAGCCCGGGCCCTGCGTGAGGGCGCGCGCCTGCCCGGTCGCCAGCTCGGCGAGCCAGATCCGCGAAATGGTGCGGTTGTCCTGCAGCGAGACGGTGCCGATCGTGTACGCCACCCACCTGCCGTCGGGCGACAGCTGCGGGTCGCCCACGTTCTTCAAGGCGAGAAAGTTGTCGATGGTAATAGCGTGCTTCTGTGCGGACAGGCGGGAGATGGGCAGCAGCGACAGCGGAATGGCGAGCACGACCCAGCGGGAGAGATTCACGAGACGTCCTTTAGAAATCGGGATGAGTGAGAATCGCGCGCACCAGGTCGTCGAACAGTTTC
>DATLWA010000120.1:0-10156 GCA_035576905.1 Gemmatimonadales bacterium | reverse complement strand
CGTGACGACGGTGGGGCGGGCATCGAGCTGCCCCAGTGCCGCGGCCAAGGCGTTCTCGCCCACCGCGCACACGTCGCAGACCGACTGGCCGAGAATCACGTCGGGCGCGAGACGGCGCAGCAACGCCGTGTCGATCGTGATGGGCGACGTGCCCGCCGCCTGCGCCGCGGCCATCTGGCGGTCGATCTCCCCCGAGGACAGCGCCGGGTCGAGCGTCGAGCGGGTCACGCGCGGCAGCGCCTGCACGGCCGGTGGGTAATCGCACTCGTGTGACACGCCCACCAGCCAGTCGCCCGCTCCCAGCGCGGCCACGATTTCCGTGGCGGCGGGCAGCAGCGACACGACCCGCATCGTGGAGGGGCGCAGCATGCTGCGTCCCTACGATTTTTGCGAGGCGACGCGGTACAGCGCCACACCCATGACGCCGAACAGCACCAGCGCGAGCAGGTTCGACTGCGCCAACGATCCCAGCGCGTGGAAGATCGGGACCTTCTCGGCCAGCGCGTCGGCGGAGCCCAGGAAGCCCGCGATCGCGGCCAGCACGATGCCGCAGATGGCGCCGCCCGCGATCAGGCCGCTCGAGAACAGGACGCCCGGACCCGACTCCAGCTCGGCGATCGACTGCTGGCCGCCCTTGGCGCGGCGCTCGATCAGCCAGCGGATCACACCGCCCGCGAACATCGCCGACGACGTCGAGATCGGCAGATACACGCCCACCGCCACGGGCAGCGCCTGCACGCCCATCAGCTCGATCGCGATCGTGATGAACACGCCCAGCAGCACGAGCGCCCACGGCAGCTTGTGCGTCAGGATGCCGTCGGTGATCAGCGCCATGATCGTGGCCTTGGGCGAGTCGAGTCGCGGGATGCTGTGGCCGTTGTACTCGTGTACGCGGCCGCCGATGCCCGGATCGAGCACGTAGCGCAGCTCGTGTGTAGCGGGATCCATCAGATACTTGCCCGCCGCCACGCCCGCGGTCACGACGTAGACGCGGACGACCTGATAGCTGGCGTGGTCCACGGAATCGCTGCCCGCGATGCGGAATCCCGCCATCGTCGCCGGCAACACTTCGACCGGCGCCTGTGCGCCGGCGACCGCGGGCGCGAGCGCCGCCGCCTCGAACGCGGGATGCGTCTCGGGCACGGGATACGTGTACGACCGGTTGAGCAGCGTCAGCGTATAGCCGACGACCAGCGCCGAGCCCAGGGCGCCCACCAGAATGGCGATCTGCTGGCGGCGCGGCGTCGAGCCGACCAGATAGCCGGTCTTCAAGTCCTGCGACGTGTTGCCCGCGACCGCCGTCGCGACGGCGACGACGGCGGCGATCGAGATCGCCTGCAAGCGGTGATCCACGCCGGTCCAGCCGATCGCCACGAAGATGAGGCACGTGCCCAGCAGCGCGGCGATCGTCATCCCGGAAATCGGATTGGCCGAGGAGCCGATCTGCCCGCAAATCCGCGACGAGACGGTGGAGAAGAAGAATCCGAAGATCACGATGAGAATCGCGCCCAGGATGTTGACGTGCACCTGCGGCAGCAGCGCCAGCACGATGGCGAGGACCACGGAGCCGCCCAGCGTCACCGAAATGGGGAGATCGTCTTCGGTGCGCAGCTTGGTCAGGGCCTGGCCCATCTTCGAGTCGCGCAGGTCCTTGAGGCTCGACGCGAACGAGCTCACGATCGTGGGCAGCGAGCGCGCCAGAGCGATGATGCCCGCCGAGGCGACGGCGCCCGCGCCGATATAGAAGATGAAGCTGGCGCGAATCTCGCCCGGGCTCATGTCGCGGATCAGCTTCACTGGCGGGAAGCCGAACGGCGCAGCCAACCCCGAGCCCACGAGCTTGATGGCGGGCGCCAGCACCAGATACGCCAAACAGCCGCCCGCGAACAGATAGCCCGCGATGCGCGGGCCGATGATGTAGCCCACGCCCATCAGCTCGGGGGAGATTTCGGCCGAGACGGCGGCGCCGGGATAGAACGACAGTGCCTTGCCCGGCACATCGGGCCACAGCTTCAGGCCGCCCATTAGGAACTTGTAGACGAAGCCCAGGCCGAACGCCTGGAACACGCGCTTGGCCTGGAGCCCGCGCTCTTCGCCCGCGATCAGCACCTCGGCGCAGGCCGTGCCTTCGGGATAGATCAACGTGTCGTGCTCTTTGACGATGAGCGCGCGCCGCAGCGGGATCATCATCAGGACGCCCATCAGTCCGCCCACGGTCGCGAGGATCGCGACGCGGCTGATGTCGAGATCGTATCCCATCAGCAGAATCGCCGGGATGGTGAAGACCACGCCCGACGCCACGGCGTCGCTCGCCGAGCCCGTCGTCTGCACGATGTTGTTCTCGAGGATCGACGTTCGCCCGAGCGCGCGGAAGATTGTGATCGACAGGACGGCCAGGGGGATCGACGTGCTGACCGTCAGGCCGATCTTGAGCGCCAGGTACACGCTCGACGCGCTGAAGATGAGCCCGAGCAACACGCCCAATACCAGCGCGCGGGCGGTCAGCTCGGCGGGTGCCTGCGACGCGGGTACGTACGGCTGATGGTCGGCCATCGCGAGTCCCCGATCGGGGTGAAGGTGGGGCTCAATCTTGTTCCGATGGGCGACGCTGTCTAGCCGAGATGCGGGACCTCACGGCGCGGCGCGGGGTATCGGAGCGCCGTGATTTCCGATCCCAACGAAGAAGTGTTGCGCAGCGCCCTCGCCGGGCGATACGAGATCGAGGGGCTCCTCGGGCGCGGCGGCATGGGTGTCGTCTACCTGGCGCGCGACCTCCGTCTCGAGCGGCCGGTGGCGCTGAAGGTACCGTCGGCCGATCGCGCGGCCGATCCCGCGTTTCGCGCGCGCTTTCTGCGCGAGGCCCGGACCGCTGCAGCGCTGCTGCACCCCAACATCGTTCCGATCTACGCCGTCCACGAGGTGGGCGAGATGATTTTTTTCGCCATGGCCTACGTGGCGGGGGAAACGCTCGACCAGCGCCTCGAGCGCGAGGGCGCGCTGTCGCCCGAGACCGCGGCGCGGCTGTTGCGCGAGCTGGCCGACGCGCTCGCGTACGCCCACGCGCGCGGCGTGGTGCACCGCGACGTGAAGCCCGACAACATCCTGCTCGACGCCGCGAGCGGCCGCGCCCTGCTCTCGGACTTCGGTATCGCCCGCATGAGCGGCGACGGGCGGTCGACGCCGCCGCCGTCGGACGGCGGCGTCGCGGGCGCGGCCGCGTTCATGAGTCCCGAGCAGGCGCGCGGCGAGCCCGTCGACTCGCGTAGCGATCTGTATTCGCTGGGCATCGTCGGCTACTACGCGCTCACGGGGCGCCTGCCGTTCACCGGCGAGACCGACGTGCTGGTGTTGGCACTGCACGCCACCACCCCGCCGCCGCCGCTCGTGGTGCCGGGCGTGCCGCGCCGGCTGGCGCAGGCAGTGGAGCGCTGTCTCGCCAAACACGCGGGCGACCGTTTTCCCGACGGCGCGGCGCTGGGGCGCGCGCTCAGCCAGGCGCTGCCGCAGCATGCCGTGCCGCCCATCGCCGTGCGCGCTTTTCTGACGCGCAGCGCGCACCTCGCGGGCCCGGCATTGATGTATGAGGCGTTCGTCGGCTTGATTGCGGCGCCCGCCACGCTGTGGTGCTGGCTCTATACCGACGCCGGCGCGCTGTGCGGCGCGGCAGGGGCCACGCTCGCCGGTTTGTTACTCGTGCCGCTGGTCGTGGCGTGGGCGCGCGCGCGCCGCCTGCTCGCCGACGGCCACGGCTGGGAAGATCTGATCGACGCGCTCGTCGTCGAGCGCGAGCGGCATTGCGAGGAGCTGCGCTTCGTGTATGGCGAGGCAGGATCGCCGTTCGAGCGCGGCCTGGAGTGGCTGGCGTGGATCGCCACGGTTGTGACGGCTGCGGCGACCGCGGCGCTGTCCTCCTATCCCGACCTGACGACGAGCACGGAGGCCGCCGTGGTGTGGGCCGCGGCCGCCGGCACGGCGCTGATCGCGGCGAGCGTCGCCCAGGCGCGCACCGAGCAGCGCACCGATCCGCGCGGCGCGCGACGGGTGCGCTTCTGGAGCGGATGGCTGGGTCGCCTCCTGTTCCGTCTCGCCGCCGTGCGGTGGCGCCGCGCCCCGGCGCGCGAGAACGCGCTGCGGAGTCTCGAAACGCCCGCCTGAGTTTGACAGCAGTCACCGTCGGTGGGATACTCGAAACCACGGGCTCCCGCATGACGAACGTCGACCCGCTGTTTCTCTCCTTCCAGGAAGCCGTCGCCGGCCGCTACTCGCTCGAACGCGAGTTGGGGCGCGGCGGCATGGGCGTCGTCTATCTGGCGCGCGAGGTAAGGCTCGACCGCCCGGTGGCGATCAAGGTCCTGCCGCCCGCCCGCGCGTCGCAGCCGGCGCTGCGCGAACGGTTCCTGCGCGAAGCGCGCACCGCCGCCAAGCTGTCGCACCCCAACATCATCCCGATTCACGCGGTGGACGAGGCGCAGGGCTTCGTGTTCTTCGCGATGGCCTACGTCGAGGGCGAAACCATCACCGATCGGGTGGCCGCGCGCGGGCCGCTGCCGCCGTCGGAAGGCGCGCGCGTGTTGCGCGAGGTCGCGTGGGCCCTCGCGTACGCCCACGGGCAGGGCGTGATCCACCGCGACGTGAAGCCGGACAACATCATGCTCGAGGCCGCGAGCGGCCGCGTGCTGGTCGCCGACTTCGGCATCGCCAGCCTGGTGCGCGGGGCCGCCGGCCTCTCGGGCGGCGAGGTGATCGGCACGCCGGAATTCATGAGCCCCGAGCAGGCGCTGGGCGAGGAGCTCGACCCGCGCAGCGACCTGTACGCGCTGGGCGTGACGGCTTTCTTCGTGTTCACGGGCCGGCTGCCGTTCGAGGCCGCGAGCGCGACCGAGGTGCTGGCCAAGCAAGTCACGGCGCCGCCGCCGAGTGTCGCCGAGGTCGCCTCCGGCATCCCGCGCCGGCTGGCGCAGCTGGTGGAAGGGTGTCTCGCCAAGGACCGCGCCGAGCGGCCCGCGAGCGCGGCCGATGTCGCGGAGCGCCTGAGCCAGACATTGGATAAGAAGAAGGATCTGCCGTTGGCGCTCCGCGCCTTCGTCAAGCACGACTCGCGCTTCGGCGGCGCCGGCGTGATGCTCTACCCGTTCGGACTGCTGTTCGGCTCAGTGTGGGCGGGTATGATGACCGGCGTAACTGGCGGCATGGCGGCGTTCATCGCGGGCCTCACGGTGGTGCCGCTGGCGATTCTGGTGGGCCGGGTGCGTCGCCTCCTGCGCTCGGGTTTCGATCACGGCGATCTCGTGCTCGGCTTCAAAGCCGAGCTGGAGCAGCAGACAGAGGAGCGTGGCTTCGGGATCGGTCCGGGGACCACGGGGGTGGAGCGGGTCCTGCGGCTCGGCGCCTTCGCCGGCGCCGTCATGATGGTCGCCGGCATCCTTGCCGGCATCGAGAGCAACTTCGCCTGGCTCTTCGGCGTCGGCATCGTCACCATGGTGGGCGGTGGCTTCGGCACGCTCGTACTGTTGCAGCGCCGCCGCGATGTCGACACGGACGTCTACGGTCGTTTCTGGCGCGGGCCGCTGGGACGGTGGCTGTTCGGCCTCGCCCGCGCCCTCACGCCCGCCCGCTCCCTGCCGGCGCCGCTCACCCATCGCCCCACCGAGCTGTCCCTGGGCATGGCCGCCGACAAGCTCTACGCCGATCTCCCGAAAGAAACCCAGCAGCAGCTCCGCGACCTGCCCGACGTGGTCCGCCGCCTGGAGGACGACGCCCAGCGCATGCGCCGGCGGATGGATGAGCTGCAGGACGCGCTCGGCCCAGGAGAAGAGGGCAGCGGCAAGGGGGAAGGAGCGCTGTCCCGCCAAGACCGCATCGCCGCCGATCTGCGGGCGGAGCGGCGACTGGTGCAACAACGCCTCAAGGACGCGGTCGCGGCGCTCGAGACCATCCGGCTCAACCTGCTGCGCCTGCACGCCGGCACCGCCACCGTGAAGCACCTGACCACCGACCTGGGCCTCGCCCGGCAGGTGGCGCGGGAAGTGGACCTGCTGCTCGAGAGCCAACGCGAGGTGGAAGAGCTGCTCTAGCCGGCTTCCGCGGCGGCCAGCATCTTGGCGGCGGTTTGCGTATGGCAGGAGGTAGCCGCTCCTGCGGCGCACTTTCCCAACATTCCGTGAGGCCGTCAATGATTCCGCGACTCCGGCCACTCCTGGCCGTCCTCGCCACCGCTGTGGTGGCTCCCCTCACCGCTCAAACCGCTGCACCACTCGATTCCGCGACACTCGCCGCCTTCCGCTGGCGCAACATTGGCCCTGCGAACATGGGTGGCCGTACGTCGAGCGTGGTCGGCATCCCCAGTCCGTCCACGACGTTTTTCATCGCGGGCGCGGCCGGCGGCATCTGGAAGACCACCAACGCCGGCACGTCCTTCCGGCCGGTGTTCGACAACCAGCGCTGCATCTCGATGGGTGAGGTGGCCATCGCGCCGAGCGACACGACGCAGGTGTGGGCCGGCACGGGCGAAGAAGATTCGCGCAACACCATCTCGCCGGGCTGCGGCATCTTCAAGTCTACCGACGGCGGGCTCACGTGGAAGCTCTCAGGCCTCGAAAAGTCGGGCGCCATCGGCCGCATCGTGGTGAACCCCAAGGACCCGAACATCGTCTACGTCGCGGCGCTCGGCTGGGCCTGGGGTCCGAATCCCGAACGCGGGCTCTACAAGACCACCGACGGCGGCACGACGTGGCAGCTGGTCAAGTTCATCAGCCCGCAGGCCGGCTTCATCGACATCGCCATGGATCCGACCAATCCTGACGTGTTGTTCGCGTCGAGCTGGCAGCGCGTGCGCGGGCCCTATTTCCTGAATTCGGGCGGGCCGGGCAGCGCCCTGTGGAAGACGACCGACGGCGGCAAGACGTGGACCGAAGTGAAGGGCGGCGGTTTCCCCGAGACCACCAAGGGCCGCATCGGCCTCGCGATCGCGCCGAGCGACAACAAGGTGGTCTACGCGCTGGTCGAAGCCGACACCATGCCCAACGCGCATCCCGACAAGACCAAGCCGGCGCAGACTCGACCCTCGGGTCTCTACCGCTCGGGCGACGGCGGCGCGACGTGGACCAAGATGAACTCCAACGACGTGCGCCCCTTCTACTACTCGCAGGTGCGTGTCGATCCCAAGGATCCCGATCGCGTGTACTGGTCGTCCACGCCCGTCAATTTCTCGAATGACGGCGGCAAGACGGTCGGCAACGCCACGCAGGGCATTCACGTCGATCATCACGCCATGTGGATCGACCCCAACAACGCCAACCACTTCATCGTGGGCGACGACGGCGGCGTGTCGCAGACGTGGGATCGCGGCGGGAACTTCGATTTCCTCAACGTGATCACGATCGCGCAGCCCTACATCGTCAGCTACGACATGGCCTTCCCCTACCACGTCTGCGCCGGGTTGCAGGACAACGGCTCGTGGTGCGGGCCCAGCCGCCATCGCAACGGCTTCATCGACAACACCGACTGGATCACGGTCGGCGGCGGCGACGGCTTCTACACGGCGCAGGATCCGACCGATCCCAACATCGTGTACTCC
This sequence comes from Gemmatimonadales bacterium, assembly GCA_035576905.1. Taxonomy (GTDB): domain Bacteria; phylum Gemmatimonadota; class Gemmatimonadetes; order Gemmatimonadales; family GWC2-71-9; genus DATLWA01. The sequence continues at coordinate 2,580 of DATLWA010000120.1, read as the reverse complement.
GAGTCGCAGGGCGGCAACATGGGGCGGCTCAATCTCGCCACCGGCGAGCGGGTGTCGCTGCAGAAGCCCAACTGGCGGCCGCGCTACCAGCTGTTCGAGGACTCGATCGTCATCGAGCGGCCCGACACCACCAAGCCGGCCACCGCGGCGCAGAAAGCGCGCCTCGCGGAGCTGCGCCGGCGCCAGCTGGCCGATTCGGCCGACCTCGATCTGCGGTGGAACTGGAACACGCCGTTCTTCATCTCGCCGCACAGCCCGATGACGTTCTACGCGGGCAGCAACAAGGTGATGAAGTCCACGCAGCGGGGCGAAAACCTCTATCCGATCTCCCCGGACCTGACCACCCGCGACTCGATGCGGATCCGGGTCTCGACCCAGACCACGGGCGGTGTGACGCCGGACGTGACGGGCGCCGAGACGTTCTGCACCATCGTGTCGCTGGCCGAGTCGCCGATCCGTCCGGGCCTGCTGTACGCCGGCACGGACGACGGCAACGTCTGGCTGACGCGCAACGACGGCGGCACGTGGGAGAATCTCACCGGCCGGTTCGTGGGCGTGCCCGCGGGCACGTACGTGAGCCGCATCGAGCCGTCGCACTTCGACAGCGCGACGTTCTACGTCACGTTCGACAATCACCGCAACAACGATTTCAAGCCGTACGTCTACGTGACCACGGACTACGGCAAGACGTTCACCGCCATCGCGCACAACCTGCCCGTGGGCGGCCCCGATTACGTGCACGTGGTGCGCGAGGATCCGACCAACCGCAACCTGCTGTACCTCGGCACCGACGTGGGCGCGTACGTCTCGCGCGACCGCGGCGCGTCGTGGCAGCGCTTCATGACTGGCCTGCCCACCGTGCCGGTGCATGATCTGAAGATCCACCCGCGCGAGCACGAGCTGATCGCGGCGACGCACGGGCGCGGCATCTGGATCGTCGACGTCACGCCGCTGCAGCAGATCGGCGACAGCGTGCTCACCGCCGCCGCCTGGCTGTTCCAGCCGAAGACGGCGTACGAGTACGGCGAGCCGACGCGCGGCAGCTTCTCACCGGGGCAGAAATACTTCCGCGCGCCCAGCCCCGCCTACGGCGCGGAGATCGTCTACCGGCTCACGACGGGCGACCGCCGCACGCCGGTGAAGGTCGTGATCACCGACGTGAAGGGCGACACGGTCCGCACGTTGAACGGGCCGGGCGGCCCCGGCATCCAGCGGGCCACGTGGAACTTCGCCGGCAAGACGCCGCCGCCGCAGCCGCTGTCGCCGTCGCAGAAGCGGGACAGCGCGTTGATCGTGGCGCGCATCACGGTCGTGTTCGACTCCCTCGCCAAGGCCGGCATGCCCGCGCAGCAGCTCGATCCCATCAAGGACGCGCTGATGAAGGGCGACGTACAGGGCTTGGTCGCGCGCTTCGGGTTTGGCGGCGGGGGCGGCGGGGGCGGTGGGGGCGGCGGCGGTGGGGGTGGCGGCGCCGCCGCGGGTCGTTTTGTCGAGCGGCCGGGTGAAACCACGCCGCGCGCACCGGCCGCGGGCGGGCTGACGCTGCCGGCACCCGCGAGCGGCGGCGAGAGTGATGCCCCGGCCGACGCGTCGTTCCTCGGCACGCTGGGTCAGCTCGTTCGTCCGCCCAGCATGCGCGGCGGCGGCGGTGGTGGTGGTGGTGGCGGCGGCGCCGGCGGCCTCGCGTTCATCGCGCAGGCCTTCGGTCGTGCGGGCGGTGGTGGCGGCGGCGGGTTCGGCGGCGGCGGCGCGCCACCCGTGCAGAGCGGCGACTACCTCGTCAGCATCACGGTGGACGGGAAGACGCTGTCCCGCGTATTGCGCGTGGAGCAGCTGCCGGGAGCGAACGCGGGCGGCTTCGCGTTCGGCGAGGATGACGACGACAATCCGTAGCTGACGGCGCATCTCCCAACGCCAACGCAGGGGCACGGCATGCCGTGCCCCTGCGTGTTTCATGCCCTTACTTCTGCATCCGGTCCTTCGTCACGATGTCGACGACGACCTCGACCACGTTCTGGCGTGCCCGGTCCACGTTCTGCTGCGACGCGACGCTGGCGCCGAGCACGCCGGGGTTGGCGTGTTGCTTGACCGCCGCTTCGAACTCCGCCAGCGCTTCGTGGATCCGGCGGAGATATTCTTTTCCGACGCTCATCGGGAATCCTCGAGTTTGGGTCGTACCGTCTGCAGTCGCGCGACGGCGTCCTGCAGCATCGGCTCGGTCTTACAGAACGCGAAGCGCACGAATGTCCGGCCCAGCTCGGGCCGCGAGTAGAAGCTCGATCCGGGCACCGGTGCCACGCCGATGGTGCGCGTGAGCCAGAACGAAAACTCGTCGTCCGGCAGGTCCGACAGCCCGGAGAAGTCGGCTAGAATGTAGTACGCGCCGGCAGGGGGCGTGCAGCGGAAGCCGGCGGCGACGAGCCCCGCGTGGAGAGTCTGGCGGCGTTTGCCGTAGTCCGTCTTCAGCTGATCGTAATAGTCCTGGCCCAACGTCTCCAGGCCCACAGCCACCGCCTCCTGCAACGGCGCGGGCGCGCCCACGGTGAGAAAGTCGTGCACCTTGCGGATCGCGTCCGTCAA
>DATLWA010000119.1:0-12135 GCA_035576905.1 Gemmatimonadales bacterium | reverse complement strand
CGGCTGGAAGTTCTCTTTCTCGGGGAACGTCAACGTCTTTGCGGTCTTCTCCGCCGATGCCAACAGCGGACAGAAAAACTTCAACATTCGTACCGGGCTGCTTCCGGGATTCGTGGTGTTCGATGCGAAGGGCCATGAAGGGAACTATGACCTGGGCGTGCACGTCGGGTTTGCGCCGCAGATCCAAAACGCCGGCCAGGAGCACGACGCTCTGGCGCAGATTGATATGCGCCAGCTGTACCTTACGGTCGGCATGAAGAACGGCGGCACACTCCTCGCCGGCCGAGAGTTGGGAGTGTTCCAGCGGCAGAACATCCTCAACGACATGACCCTGTATGGTACGGGCGCCCTGGGCCCCGTGCAGGGCGGCGGCACAACGCTGGGCCGCATCGGCTACGGCTACACGTACCCCAATTTCAACGCGCAGATCACCTACAGCACCTCGGCGGCCAAGCCGACGCAGATCACGATCGGTCTCTTTCAGCCGAGCGTCACGCCGAACAACGGTTTTACGGTGCTGCCGCGCGTCGAGGCGGAGTTGACGCACTCGATGAAGCGTGGTGGTGGGAAGAACGCCAGCCTGTGGGTGGGCGGTGAATTGCAGAACACCAAATCCGCACCGACCGGTGGGACGTCGCTCACCGCTATCGGCGTCGCCGGCGGCATCCGCGCGGATCTGACGCCCACGCTCAACCTGACCGTGGCGGCGTACTACACCAAGGGCGTGGGATCGACCTTCCAGTTCGGCTCGGGCGGCGACGGCGAAGCAGACGCGACGCACGGCCGGCCGGCTATGGGTGGATACGCGCAATTGCTGTACAAGATGAACCCCACCACCCAACTGGGCGCGAGCTGGGGCATCAGCGAGCTGAAGGGAGCGTCGACTGACCCGACTACTGGTGAGCTCGGTCAGTTCTCGTCCTACACGGTCGGGTGGTACCACAACATGACCAAGTCGCTCAAGACCGTGGTCGAGGGCACGCGCGAGATCAACGATCTCGGCGGCTTGATCGCGTTCCCAGCGGGGGGTAATAATCGGACGGATGTGTCGGCGGGGTTGATGCTGTTCTTCTAGTTGAGCATCATCGAGTAAACGCGAGAGGCCGGGATCACTCCCGGCCTCTTTCTATTTGTAGCGGTAGGTGATTCTCCCGCGCGTCAAATCGTACGGTGACAAATCCACCGCCACCCGATCCCCCTGGAGGATGCGGATATAATTCTTGCGCATCTTGCCGCTGACGTAAGCGAGCACGTCGTGCCCGTTCTCCAGCTTCACGCGGAACGTCGTGTTGGGGAGCACCTCGGTCACCGTCCCCATCATCTGAATCGCGTCACCGGCCACGCGGGAATCGTCTCCTCGCGCCGCTCACGGCGCGCTCGGGTCCACGGTAGCGTCGCGGGGTTGCCCGGGCCCGCGCTCGATGTAGGATGCGTGCCGGCCGCAGTGGCGACACGTCAGGCTGATCCGCTCTCCCACGGGGGCCTCCCGCCCCTCGGGATGGCGCCGCGGGACACGCTGGATCGCCCGCGCCCCGCACGACGGACACACCAACGGCGCCCGCGCACGATCCGCGGCGATCAGACTCAACGCCTCCGACGGCCGATACTCCTTGAGACCACGCCGGCCCACGGCTCGCAGCACCTCCCGGGCGTAAGATAGCCCCCTTCGGGAACCCGGCAAACACGGCCGCGGGCTCCCATGTCGTTGCGGCGCCGCAGCTAACCGCGTCAGGAGCCGTCCAATTCTTGACGCTTCCGGGGTCGGGTAGTAGCTTGGCGCCACCTTTTAACGGGATGGACGCACGCCATGGCCGAGCTCGGTGGGTCGCAGATCTCCTCCCTGCTCGAGGCCCTCCCGGGGATCGCCAGCGTGCTCCGCAGCCCCGTGGCCGACGCCTTGGTGCGAGCGATCAAGGGGGCGGCCGGGATCGGGGAGTTCACGGCGGAGGATGCCGAGGAGCTGATTCGCTACGCCGTGCGGCGCGGCCTGATCGGCGCCGACGAGGGCGAGCGCGTGCTGGGGGAGGCCCAGGAGGCCCTGAAGACCCGCAAGCCGCTGCGTCCCGCCAAGGCAAAGGGGGGGCCGAAGAAGCGCCCCGCCGCGAAGAAGAAGTCCCGCCGCTAGACGCGGAATCCTTTCACCAACGCGCGCAGTTTCTCGGCCGCCTGCAGCAGCTCGCCGGCGGACGCGGCCATTTCCTGGGTCGAGGCGCCCTGTTCTTCGGCGGCCGCGGTCACCTCTTCCGCGCTCGACGCGTGTGAGACCGACCGGCCGGCCACTCCCTCCGCCTTCTGCCGCAGGTCCTCGCTCACGTGGCGATTCTCCTGGGCGGCCCGCATGACGTGCGCCGCCGCTTGCTCCACCTGCTCGATGGCCGTGATGATCTCCGCCAGCCCGCGCGCCGCGCCCTCCGCCACCGCTTCGATGCCCCGTACTTTGGCCTGACCCGCTGACATCGTCGCGGTCACCTCGTCCACCTGCTCCCGGAAAACCGCGGTGGTATGGGCGACTTCCTCGGCGGCGCGCGCCGACTCGTCGGCGAGCTGGCGCACTTCTTCGGCGACCACGGCGAAGCCGCGGCCGTGCTCGCCCGCGCGCGCCGCTTCGATCGCCGCGTTCAGCGCGAGCAGATTGGTCTGCGACGAGATGCGCTTGATGAGGCCCACGAAATCGTCGATCGCCTCGCTCTGGTGCGCCAGCTCGCCCACGTGTTGCGACGTGGTCCTGACCACCTCGCGCACGTCGAGCAACGCCGACCCGGCGGCGGCGACGTCGCCGCGGTGGCGGTTCGCCACCGTGCGGATCTCGTCGCCCAGGCGCGCCACCTGCGACGCCGCCGCGGCCATGTCCGCGGCCGCCGCGTGCAGGTGCTCGAGGCCGCGCTCCATCGCCGTCACGTCGTTGCGCTGCTGGTCCGCGCCGCTCGCGATCTCCACCATGGCGGTGGACACCTCGCCGCTCGACGCGGCGAGCTGTTCCGTGACCGCCGACAGGTCGCTCGCCGATCCTGCAATGCGGTCGGAGGCGCTGATCACTTCGCCCACGATACCGCGCAGCCGCTCGCCCATGACCCGCATCGCGTCGGCAAGGATGCGGAACTCGTCGAGCATCTGCCCGGTGGTGACGGGACGCAAGTCGCCCGCGCCGAAGCGCTCGGCGGCGGTGGTGAGACGACCCAGCGGCGCTTCGACCCCCCGGAGCGTCCACAGCGACGCGCCGATCGCCACCAACACCACGGCGGAAAGCCAGATCCACAGGACCAGCTGCCGCCCGCTCGCCAAGTCGGCGAGCCGGCTCTCGGCCTGCGCCGCGCGCGACGATTGGCGCCCCGAAAAGTCGCGCACCAGGCGCGTGAGCTCGCTCGCGGGCTGGCGGACGTCGGCGCTCGCGGCGGTGGCGGCCCCCGTCCGCCCCAGGTCCTTCAGCGCGTGCGCCAGCGCGTAGTCCACCTGGATCGTGGCCTGCAGCTGGCGCAGCCGGTTGATGGTGAGCCGGTCTTCGCTCGTCAGCCCCTCGAGCCGATCGAGTCCCTTCTCGAAGATGAACGCCTGGTCCGCCGCATTTTGGAAGTCGAGCCGCGCCTGGGGTGAGGGGATGGTGAGGTACTGCTCGGCGGCGCGGATCTCGTCGAACACCGCGGTGACGAGCCCGCCGCCCACTTCACTCGACGTGCGCAGGTTCCCCAGCTCGACGCTCACGGTCCGGCGCATCACCGCCAGCGCCTGCACGCCCACCACCGAAACGACGAGCAGGCCCGAGAGGAGAATGCCCAGCCCCATCAGAATGCGGCCGCGCAGCGTCTCGGTCACCCAGCGGATCACTGCGTCGCCTCCGACACCAGGCGGCCGCCGCGCACCACGCCCACCACCACGGACTTACTCGGCACGTCGCCGCGGTCGTCGAACGTGATCGTGCCCGTGACACCCTCGAACGCGGCGCGCGCGCGGCCGACCTGGGCGAGATAGTCGCGCAGCGCGCTGCGGTCGGGCCCCACCGCCGTGGCCGCCCGCGCCAGCAGGTGGACGATGTCGTACGCCCCCGCGCCGCGATGATCCGGGCGTTGGCCGGGATAGGCGCGCCCGTACGCCGCCACGAACTGCGCGTTCAAGTCGCCGGGACGATCGGCCAGGTACGCGGACGAGATGTGCACGCCCTCGGCGAGCGCGCCGTTCGCCTCGATGCCCGTGAGCGCGTCGCCGCCCATCACCGGCCAGCGCAGGCCCAGCGCCGCCATCTCCCGCAGCGCCAGCTCCGCGCCGGGCCGCTCGGTCGCCAGCATCAGCACGTCCACGCCGCCCTGCTGCCGGATGCGCGACAGGTAGGGCTCGAGCGACGGCGTACCCGTGATGTAGGGATCCTCCTCCACCACCGTGCCGCCCAGCCGCGTGAACTCGGCGGAGAAGCTCTTGCGCACGCCGCGGCCGTAGTCGTTGTTGATGTAGATGACGGCTGCGCGGGCGGCGTTGAAGCGGCGCCGGGCGAAGCGCGCCAGGTCAGGCCCGTGGCTCAGGTCGGTGGGACAGACGCGAAAAAACCAGGGGTTGAGGCCGGAGAGGTCGGGGCTGGAGGCCGAGGGCGAGATCATCGCGACGGGGCGGCTGCCGGCGCCGTACACGCGCACCGCCACGAGCGATGTGCCGGACGTCAGATGGCCGATCACGGCGACCACGTCGGGGTCGTCGCGCAGCGCCGTGGCCACGCGGACGGCGACGTCTTCGCTGCCGCTGTCGTCCATGATCTTGAGCGACAGGCGCCGGCCGCCCACGCCGCCGGCCGCGTTGACCTCGCCCACGGCCAGCTCCGCCGCCTGGCGCATGGCGAGTCCGCGGGGTTGCGAAAACGGCCCTGCCAGACCGATGACGATCGGTCCCGTCTGGTGAGAACAGGCTGCCAGCCCGAGCACGGCAGCGGCGAGCGCGAACGGGCGCAGTGCGGACCTCCAAAACGTTTGCGTGGGTGGGCGCGCGGGCAAGGTAACGCCACTTGCCTGCCGGTGGCAACGCTGCGCGCGAGGCGTAGGTTTACGGGCGTGACCGCGATCGAACGTCTCTGCCGTTTCACCGCCGCTCTCGAGGCGTTGTTGGTGACGCGCGATGCGGGTGCTTTCGAGACCCAGTGGTCCGCGTGCGTGATCGAGCGCCTGGCGTGGGACGCGCTGGCGGTGGCACGGCGTCCGGCGGCGGAGTCGCTGGTCCGGCCGCTCGCCGAGCTGGACCGCTGCCTGCTGGCGTTGCTCGAACGCACCCGGGCGATGCTCGACCCGCATATCCTCACGTTCCGAATTCCCGAAATGGAGCGCTGGCAGCACGCGGCGGCCGCGGCGCTGGTGGGCGCGCGTTGGGGCGTGGCGGGGTTGCGCACGGTGATCGCCGACCGGAGCGCGCCGCTGGCGCGCCGCTACTTCGCCTTCCTCGCGCTCGCCGAGCGCCATCCCGACGACGCGTGGCCGTTGTTCGAAGCCTATCTCACCACGCCCAGCGCGCACCACGCATTCGTGGCGGCGGCCGTGGAAGCGGCGCGCTACTATCCCGGCCGCGCGCCGGTGCTGGTCGCGTTGTTCGAGCGGATTCGCGGCGATCAGCTGCGGCGCCGCTTTCTCGGGCCGAAGATCCTCGAGTCGCTGCACGTGCTGGGCGATCGCGAAGCGCTGCCGTTGTTCGAAGGTCTGCTGGTCGCCGGTCACACGGCGCCGGATCCCGATTGCTGCGAAGTGACGCGGGCGCTCGTGGCGGTGCGGAAGCTGACCGGCCGGGTGGCGCCGAGCGCGAAGTTCGCCGACGCTGCCGCGGAGGATGTGTGCCGCGCGCTCGACGCGGCGGAGCGCCGCTTCGAGGCGGCGCGCGACACGTTGCAACCCGTCACCGTCATTTGATGAAGCGCCACAGCCGGTCGCGGTAGTCGCGGCCGCCCAGAGCGTAGGTCTCGTTGTGCCCGGCTCCCTCGATCAGCACCAGCTCCGCCCCGCCCGGCGCCGCGGCGGCGATGCGCTGCCCCATTTCCGTCGGCGCCAGACGATCCGCGGTGCCGTGAAACACCAGCACGGGGCAGCGCACGTCCCGGATGGCGCGCAGGTTGTCGAGCGACAGCCGCAGGATGAAGCGCGGCAGGATCGCGTAATGCGCGCGACTCATGTCCCAGGCATTGGTGAACGGCGAGTCGAGCACCAGGCCCGCCACCGGGTAGCGGCCGGCGAGGCGCACGGCCGCGGCGCTGCCGATCGAGCGCCCGTAGACGTAGAGCCGGGTGGCGTCCACGTCGGGGCGCGCCGCCAGCGTGCGGTGCGCTGCTTCGGCCGCGGCGTACATCCCCGCCTCGGTCGCGCGCCCCGCGCTCTCGCCATACCCGGGATAATCGAGCACCAGCAAGGCCGCGTGCGGCGGCGCCAGCTCACGCAATATCGGGGCGATCGCCGCGATGGTCTCGCCGTTGCCGTAGAACCAGACCAGGCCCGGCCCCCGGCCGCCGGCGGGCGGTACCACGGGCGGTACGAACCATCCCGCGAGGCGGGTGCGATCGTCCATCAGCAGCTCGATGCGCTCGCCCCGATCGAGCCCGGCGGCGCGCGGATCGGGTACCCGGGCGCGCCGGGCGGGGAACGCCAGCCGCTCCTGGAACGCCCACGCCAGCACGACCAGCACGGCGTAGGCGAGCGCGACGGTGAGCGCCAGTTTCAGCATGAGCACGCTGGAACCTAACGCGCACCCGGCGCGCGGGCGCTAGCTTTCCGCCGATGCCCGCACCCCATCCCGATCCCGGCGTCGTCACGCGCGCGCGCGCGGCGTTGCTGGGGCTCGTCGCCGGCAATCAGCTCGGTGTGCCCACCGAGACCTACGGCACGCCGGAGGCGATTCAGGCCGCGTTCCCCACCGGTCCGGTGGATCCGCCCGCGCCCCCCAAGGGCTCCCCCTACGACGACGACGCGGCGATGACCCTGCTGCTGGGCGAGTCGCTGGTCGAGCGCGGCGATTTCGACGCCACCGACGTGGCCCAGCGCTGGGTGAAGTGGATGAAGGTGGACGGCCGCGGCATCGGCGTGCAGACACGGCGCGCGTTGAAGTTGATCGAGCGCGGCGTGGAGCCGTTCGAGGCGGGGCAGCGCGCCCGGCAGGAAGGTCCCGCGGACGCCGCCGGCAACGGCAGCGTGATGCGTTGCGTCCCGGTGGCCCTGCGCTTCCACGACAACGTGGACCGGCTGATCCGCGTGTCTTCCCAGCAGGCGGCGATTACGCACGCCGATGAGCGCTGTACGTGGGGAGCGGTGGCGGTGAACCTCGCGGCCCGCGAGCTGCTGCACGGCAACGCCTACTTCGTGGACGAAGTCATTCACGTGTTGAAGGACCGCGCCCCGCGGGCGTTGATCGATGCGATTCACCGGGCCGCGCGCGAGGAGCAGTCCGCCCTGCCCATCGCGGTGGCCGGCGAGTACGGCTACGTGATTCACTGTGTGGAGATTGCGTTCTGGTTCGCCGCGCACGGGCGTTCACTGGAGGAGGCCCTGCTGTATCTCGTCCGGGCGGGGGGCGACACCGATACCAACGCGGCCGTGGCCGGGGCCCTCATCGGGGCGCGGGACGGCGAAGCGGGCATCCCGCCGCGGTGGCTCGGCCTCATCGCCGGCGCCGAGGGAATCGCCGGGCTCGCCGACCGCTTGATCGGCGCGGCCTGAGCCGGGATTACTTCTTCGCCTTGCGGGGGATGTACTTCGCGATGCGGTCCATCACATCGCGGTCGTTCAGCGTGATCGAGATGATGCGCCAGCCGGCGCGCCCCCGCCAGTTGAGCCGCACGAAGCGCCGTCCCTGGTGCCACTCCCACATCCCAACCTCACGCCGCTGTACCGGACCGAAGCGACGGACCAGGTCTTTTTGCGCGCGCGCCACGATGGCGGTGCTGCCGCTGTCGGAGAAGTCGATCACCGACGTCTGGTAGTCGATCACGTTGGCGCTGAGATAAAACCGGGCGCTGTCGGCGGGGTCGCGAATGCGCATGCCGCAGTCCATCACCTGCGCGGTGCGGCGGGACGTGTCGCACCGCAGGGTGTCGGCGCGGGCCAGCGCCTGCGCCCGCACGGCGAAGTCACGGTAGGTCATGCCGGGCGTGAAGCCGCGATAGTTGAACGTCGCGGGCGTCTGCGCAGCGAGCGCTACTGGGACGAGGGCCGCGAGGGCCAGACCGGAGAGCCGCATGCGCCAATATACGAAAACGACGCGGGCCCGGGAGTTGCCCGGGCCCGCGTCCAGGTGCGATCCGAGTCGTTCAGACCTTGCGGACGTTCTGCGCCTGCAACCCCTTCGGACCCTGCGCCACGTCGAACTCGACCGTGTCGCCTTCCGAGAGGCTCCGGAACCCCTCGGCCTGGATCGCCGTGAAGTGGACGAACACATCCGGACCCGACTCCTGCGCGATAAAGCCGAAGCCCTTCGCGTCGTTGAACCACTTCACCTTACCCTTAGCCATACTCTTTTCATCCTCGAACTTATGGGGCGCTGCCCCGGGGACAGGGCGACCCAGCCACCGCGGCCTGGGACGGGTTCAAACAAAAACCGCGAGACGAATGGTCCTCGCGGAGCGCAATTGCTTGAACCGCCGCGAAAGTAGGACTGGGTAGTGTGACTGTCAATAGCGCCGACGCGCGCGAAAAAGCACCGACAATCGGTCGCGGGCCCTATCGACATTAATACGACATTATAGCGACACTATTGAGAGGGCAACGCCTGCGGGCGGTTCAGCCCGATGTCGGTGCGGAAGGTTCGCAAGGCACCTTCGTACGATCGGATCAACCCCAGGACGTCGGCGGCGGTTTTGTTGGGCGTGCGGAACGCGGCGTGCTGGCACGTCGGCATGTAGCCGATCACCGAATCGATTTGCAGGGCGAGCTTCCGGGCGTGCGTGCGCACGGAGTCGTCATAGGCGGTGGCGCGCATCTGGGTGCGGCCCGGACCCATGAACGTGTGCGCGCTGCCGCACAGGCCGCCCAGGCGGCGGCCGGCCTGCGCCAGTTTCACGCTGTCTTTCGCGCCGTACGCGCGGACCACGCGGTCGATGCCGTCTTTGAGCTGGGCGATGCCGCGGCCCACCGTGCGCAGGCCGTCCAGATAGCGCTCCTGTTCCGGGGTGGGTGGTGACGAATCCACCCGGCTGGAGTCTTTCCGAACGGTGTCCGGTTGCTGTGAGCCCAGCGTGCTGGCCACAAGGCACAGCACAAGACTGAAACGCCGCATGTCGAATTCCTCTATCTGGTAATGAGACTCTGGGTTATAATCCCATCATGACCGTTCCCGCAACCTCGCGACGGGCGCAGCAGTTCGAAGACCGCGCCGGTGCTTGGGCCCACTTCTTCCAGCAGGCGGGCGAAGCGCCGCGCATCGTGGCCTTCGACGACCTCGCCGGCTGCCCGCTGGACCAGGGCCTGTCCGTCATCGGCTGGACCGAGGCGGTCGGCATTCTGGCCGAGGATGACCTGATCCACGCCGCTCGCCTCGGCACCGACGCCGCGGCGGCCGTGGTCGAGCGCAAGAACGGCGACGAGCGCGTCTACGTCTATTTCGGGCCTCGCATGGCCGCCCCGCCGGCGGATCCCTACGAGGGCACGCTGCTGTACGACGAGCCCGGCGTGCGCGCCTACATCTTCGCCCACCGCGTGCATGCCATCGCGCATTTCCTGCGCGCCACGCAAGGACAAGGCACGGTGCTGTCGCTGTTCGGACGGCGCGCGCCCGAGGTGCGCCACATCCACCGCTGGATGCAGGCGCTGTTCAGCGAGCCGTTCGCGCCCGGGACGACACAGCTGTTGGCGGCATGGTTCGCCACCGCCGGGGCCGGCTTCCTCTTCCTGCCCGCCCAACCGGGCGAGCCCTATCGCTACTGCGAAGTCGGTAGCGACACCTGACGTGATCGCGATCCTGCTGGCGCTCTGGGCGGCCTCTCCGCCCGGTAAACCGTCGTCCGTCTCGCAGACGCCGGACACCGCGCTCAACCGGCAGCTCGGCATTCCGCTCGCCACGCTGCGCGACTCGCTGTTCGCCGTTCAGGGATCCGGCGCGGCGTTCCGGCGCGATCTGGCCGTGGCATCGCCCGACCTCGTCATCGCCCGCGCCCGGCAGGTGCAGGAGTCCTGCACCCGCGCGCTCGCGACGATCGCGGCGACACAGCGCGCGCTCGCCGCCACCCCGCTTGCTCCCCGCACCCAGCCGCGCTCGACGGATCTGCAACGCCTGTTGCCCAAACTCCAGACGGATCTGGCGCGCTGCTCGCGCGAGTTTGCGCCGGGCGCGTGGTACACGCGCGTCGACAGCCTGCGCGCCTGGGGCCCTGCGCGTACCGTGCAGCTCGACGCGAGCGTGCGGCGCGCCGTCGACGCCACCGATCATCTGCGCGCCGCGCTGGGATACAAGTCCTAACACACCGTGTGGGAACGTGCACGCTGTGGATTCACAACTCCACATTGTGTGGAAGTACCCCGGAACGGCCGCTGGGGCTGCGAGTTAGGATCCACATTTCATGCACATAGAAGTGAGCTAACCCGAAGAAACATCGGCACTTGCGCGGTTTTCCCGCACCCCTATATTGCTTTCCACGCGCCGTGAGGGGAAGGGTTGGGACTCGCGTTCCTTCCACGCCTTCATGACGAGTTCGGACGGAAATTCCGGGGAGGGCGCCGACGCAATCAAGGGCTCAGGCGTCCAGCGATCCGGGAGAGTCTCTCCGGTCCGGACAGGTGGGGCCAGTCGCGTGCCCCATCCACGCCGACGTGGTGCCTCGGCGTGCAGTGCGGAAGGTCGGTCCGCGACCCGATCTGACCCGTAGCACTCGCATTGGTGAACCTTGCGGCCCGGCCAGGCTGCTTGGGGATGGAAGCCGGAGCTCCTGTTCGCCCTACCGAGCGACGCAACAGTCAACCGGCGGCGGCAGGAAGAAGAACGGTGGACGAAAGTCCCCGGCTCCGGGTAGCCGATGTGTCGGGGCCCCCGGGCGTCGCAAGACGTCCCGGGGGCTTCGTCATTCCACCATGTTTGACCTTTCACCCATTCACCGGGTCTCCTCGCCGTGACGCCCTTGATCTGGCCGGCCGGTGCCGGCGCGCTCGCGCTCGGCACGCTCCTCTGGGGCGCCTACGATCCCAACAGCCCCGTGTTCGGGCCGGCGATCGGCCGCGGCAACCGCGACGGGCGGCTCTGCTACCTGACGTTCGACGACGGGCCCAACCCTCGCGCCACGCCACCCATTCTCGAGACCCTCGCTGCCACCGGCGTGCCGGCCACGTTCTTCCAGGTGGGCGCGCATGTGCGGCGGTTTTCCGATGTCGCCCGGCAGGTCGCCGCCCGTGGCCACGAGATCGGCAACCACACGTTCACGCACGTGAAGCTGCACCGGCGCGGGCCGGCCCGCGTGCGCGCCGAGCTGCAGCAGGCGCACGAGACCATTGCCGAGATCACCGGGTGGGCGCCGCGGGTTTTTCGAGCCCCGCACGGCTACCGCAATCCGTTCGTGGGCCGCGAAGTTCGCCGCCTGGGCTACAGCGTGTTCGGGTGGTCGTTCGGAGTGTGGGACTCGGCGCGGCCCGGCGCCGAGGTGATCCGGCGCCGCGTGGCCCGTGGCCTCCGGCCCGGCGCGATCATCCTGCTGCACGACGGTGACGGCTACGATGCCGAGGGCGACCGTATGCAGACGGCGGCCGCGCTCCCAGGCATCATCGCCGACGCGCGCGCTCGCGGGTACGAGTTCCGCCCGCTGAGCGATCTCCTGGCTTAACGCGCGAATCCGCTGTTGCGCGGCGAATTCCGATGCCGCTTTCGCCGCGCATGCCTGCCATAATCCCGCCCGTGTCTCCCACGCTCACGATGCCCAACGGCCCCGACCGCCTGCGCCAGGCGGCGATCGCGGAGCTGAACAACGCCCTGTGCGCGGCGCGTTGCGCCGCCCAGCTCGCGGGAATGGAGTCGAGCAATTTCGGGGTGAAAGAGTTGTTGTTGACCACGCTCGCGCAGATCGACCGCGCGGCGGTGGTGGCGCGGCGGCTGCTCTAGGCCTTCTCACCCCAGTCCGACGTGCCGCGAAACGCGCGCCGCTGGTCGAGCTGCCAGAAGCGCCGCTGCGACACGAGCTCTTCCCCGAACGCGTCGGCGTCCCGCAGC
>DATLWA010000118.1:0-2519 GCA_035576905.1 Gemmatimonadales bacterium | reverse complement strand
ATCCGAGCGGATGCGCCAGCGCGACGTGAAGTCGATCTGCGATACGACCACCGTGTCGCCGAGCCAGCCGGCGCTCGCCAGCGAATTGATGCCGTGGCGCCGCAGCGGCCGCCAGGTCGCAGCATCCGCGATCACGATCGCCCGTCCGCCCTTGCCGTCGTCCTGCACGTAGGCCACGCGCCGGCCGTCGGGCGAGGATTCGGGATCGGGCACGGACCACAAGCCGTCGACGAGCAGCGCGCCGCGCGGTCCGGCGGGCGTGGCCGCGTCGTCGCGCGTGATGCGGCGCCAGTCGGCCCTGAGGTCGCTCGATGCGCCGGCGCGGCGCAGCGGCCGGCCCACGCGATACGGAATGAGCTGGCCCGACATCCGCTCGACGAACCGCGGAATGACGGAATCGCCGCGCTCGCGGGCGAGGCCGGCGAGGAAACGGCTGCCGTAGGCGTAGGGCATCTGGCCGTCGGGCCAGCGTGTGAACAGCATCGCGTCCCACGGACCGGGCGAGGTGCCGCCGGCGCGATCGGCGCCGAGCAGCGCGGTGTGAAAGCTGCCGCTGACGCGCCCGCCCGCCGTGAGGCGCGACTCGTAATAGACCGCGAGCCCTTCGATCACCCAGCTCGGCTGATACTCGTTCGGAAAGAGGCCGGGCACCCGGCCGAAGATATGCTGCAGGCCGCCCCAGAAGCTCGCGCTGCGGTCGAGGTGGAACACGTGCGTGAGCTCGTGCGTGATGACGAGGCGCAGCCAGTCGTCGTAATGCTGCAGCGCGGGATCGGTGGCGGGGGGCGCGAGCAGCACCACGATGCGGTTGGACGGGAACACGGACGTGAAGCCGTTCGCCGCATCGACGTCGTCGGACAGCGTGAGGTCGATCGTGCCGCGCGGCACGTGCAGCTCCCGCGCCAGCAGGGCGTAGGCCCGCTCGGCTTCACGCGCGGCGTCCCCTGCCACCGCGCGGAAGGCCGGCCGGAAGTGCACGCGGAAATGGAGCGTGTGAAGGGTGCGCCAGGGCCCGGAGGGGTCCTGGGCCCGCGCGACGGGCGCGAGGAGGGCGGCGCACGCGACCAACGCCGCGGCGCGCTTCACGCGAGGGTGACCGGCGTCACGGGCGCAACCTACTCTCTCCCCTTTCGATGGGTCAATTTCACCAATAGATTGGCGTACCTTAACTTGGGCCTCGTGAGGTTCCCCCGTCCATGACGACCTGCCAGTACTGCGGCCGCGCGAACGATCCCGGCGCGCAGTTCTGCATGGATTGCGGCAAGCCGCTCAACAAGGAGGCAGCCGCCGCCATGAAGAAGGCCGCCTCCGGCGCGTCCGGCGGGGCCGCCGCTGTGCCCGGCACGCAGGTCCTCTCGGATCCGGCCCCCGCCCCGGTCCCGGCCCGCGCTGTGGCGACGACGCCCTGTCCGTTCTGCAACGAGCCGATCAGCGTCAATCTGCCGTACTGCCCGCACTGCGGCCGGCGCCTGTCCGCCCCGGGCTCGGGACCGGCGTGCGCCCGTTGCGGCTCGCCCGTAACCGTCGGCACCAAGTTCTGCGCGACCTGCGGCGCGGCACTGGGCGACCTCGCGGCTCCGGGCCTGCAGCGCCCGTCGTCCCAACCGCCGCCGCGCACCGAGTTCGCGTTCGTGCTGGTGCAGCTCGACGACGCCGGCCAGCCGCGGCAGCGTTTCGAGCGCAAGACTATCGACACCACCATCGGCCGGATGGACGGCGACGTGCGGTTCCCCGAGGACGCGTTCATGTCGCCGTTGCACGCGCGCCTCTCCTGGGAGAACCAGCAGCTGGTCGTGCGCGATCTCGGCAGCCGCAACGGCACGTGGGTGTTTCTCGAGGAGCCCTATCGCCTGATGGACGGCGACCTGCTGCTGATCGGCTCGCAGGTCCTGCGGTTCCGCCGGTTGGGGTATCCCGGACCGCACGCCCCCGAAGCGGACGCCACCAAGCGCATGGGCAGCCTGATCCCCAGCGCCGACATCGCCAGTCTCACGCAGCTGCGCTCCGACGGCAGCGCGCGCGACGTGATTCACCTCTCGCCCGGCCGCGACGTGCTGATCGGGCGCGAAAAGGGCGAGTGGCTCTTCCCGTATGATCCGTCGATGAGCGGCCAGCACGCGGTGATCCGCTCGGAGGACGCCGACTTCGTGGTGGTGGACGCCGGCAGCCGCAACGGCGTCGCCCTCGCGGCGCGCGGCGCGATGCCGCTCAAGCATCAATCGCGAATCCTGGTCGGCGACAAACTCATGCGCCTCGAGCTGCCGTGAAGCTCTGCCCCGTCTGCTCCACGGAATTCCCCGACGACGTGAAGTTCTGTCCCAACGACGGCGCCACGCTGCGCGCCGCAGCGCCGATGTCCGACCTCGTGGGCCAGGTGGTGGCCGACCGCTACCACGTCGTGAAGAAGCTGGGCGAAGGCGGCATGGGCCAGGTGTATCTCGCCGAGCACGTGAAGATGGGGCGCCGCAGCGCCATCAAGGTGATGAACCCCTCGATGGTGCACGATCCCGACGCCGTGG
>DATLWA010000117.1:0-2621 GCA_035576905.1 Gemmatimonadales bacterium | reverse complement strand
GGCCCCGCACCGTCACCCGCCGTTACTTGTGGCGTGACGGCGACATCCCTAGCTTCGACCAGCCCCATGATCCGCCTTCATCTCCTTGGCGCGCTGGAGCTTGCGGCCAGCGACGGGCGCGACCTTCATCCGCTGGTGGCGCAACCCAAGCGGCTGGCCGTGCTGGCCTATCTCGCCGCCCGGCCCGCCGGGGAATTCGTGCGCCGCGACACGCTCCTGGGCGTGTTCTGGCCGGAGCTCGATCAGGGCGCGGCACGCCGCTCCCTGCGCCAAGCCCTCCACGTCATCCGCAGCCACCTCGGGGTGGACGCCCTGAACAATCGCGGTGATGACGACGTCGCCGTGAATACCGCGGCGGTCGTCTGCGACGTGCCGGAGTTCCTGGCGGCCGTCGCCGAGGGCCGGCTCGACGAAGCCAGCGACGCGTACCGCGGCGACTTGCTCGCGGGCTTCTTCCTGGGCGGTGGACCCGCGCCGTTCGAAGAGTGGCTCGAGACCGAGCGCGAGCGGCTGCGCGCGCTCGCCGCCCGCGGCGTGTGGTCGCTCGCCGATGCCGCCGAGCACGCAGGCGACCGTTCGGCCGCGGCGAATTGGGCCCGCCGCGCGGCGGCACTCACCGCGGACGACGAGCTGGTCCTGCGACGCCTGATTCAGCTGTTGCTGCGGGTCGGCGACCGCGCCGGCGCGCTGCACGCGTACGACTCATTCGCTCGCCGGCTGGCGCGGGATTTCGGCGAGCAGCCGGCGCCGCAGACGCGCGCTCTGGTGGCGGACCTCGGCGGGATCGTGACGCCCGCTCCGGCGCCGCTCGCCGCCGTGCCCGCGCGCCGTGCGCGGCCGCCCTGGCTCATGCCGGCGGGAGTCGCGGTGGCCCTGTTGGTGCTTGCGGCCGGGACGCGCACACTGCTCGGCCGCCACCCTGAGCCCCCCGTACTAGCCGTGGCGCAGTTGATGGGCGGCGACTCGATGGTGCCCGGTCTCGCCGTACGTACGTTGCCGGAGCTGCTCGCCACCGACCTGGCGCAGGTCAGTGGCCTGCGCGTGATCAGCCAACCGCGCCTCGAGGAGGTAGCGGCGCAGCTGCGCCCGGCCGGCCAGCCGGCCATCGCCGTCGCCCGGGCCGCGGGCGCCGACGAGCTCTTGGAAGGCGAGCTGTACCGCCGCGGTGCTGACTCGCTGCGGCTCGACCTCCGCCAGGTGGACGCGCGCACCGGCGTGGTGCGTCACGCGCTCACGCTGCGCGGCGCGGACGTGTTCGCGCTCGCCGACTCGGCGGCGGCGTGGTTCGCCGGTCGCTACGGGCTCGCACCGCCGGCGGTGGCGCTCGCGCAGGCCACGTCCGCCTCGCTCGTCGCCCACGGCCTGTACGACGAAGGACTGCGGACCTACTACCGCGACGGCGACTACCGGGCGGCACTGCGGCTGTTCCAGGCGGCGCTCGACCAGGACTCGACGTTCGCGATGGCCGCCTACTACATCGGGCGCTCGCTCGAGGTGCAAGACCTGCCATCCGGCTTCGCGTACGCGCGGGCCGCGCGCCTCGCCGCGCGCGCCCCGGCCCGGGAAGCGCTGTTCGTGCGCGTGTGGTGGCCGGCCGCGCAGAACGATCCGAGCTGGCCCGCGCTCGCCGAATCGCTCGCGGCGCGCTACCCCGACGAGCCCGAAGCCCGTTACGCCGTGGGGCGTGCGCGGGCCATGACCGCCAACTACCGCGGGGCGGTCGGCCCCTTCCGCGACGCCGTGCGGATGGATTCCCTGAGCCTCACGACGCCGGAAGCCGCGCGCTGCGTGGCGTGCGATGCCTACGGCCAGCTGGTCCAATCGTACATCGACATGGATTCGCTCGCGGCGGCGGACAGCGTGGCGCGGGACTGGGTGCGCCGCCAACCGCACTCGGCCGAGGCCTGGGGGGTACGCGGCCTGGTACTGTTCCATTTAGACCGCAACGCCGAAGGCCTCGAGGCCCAGGCGACGGCCGCCCGCCTGCACGGTACGGCGGGCGTGGGGCTCATCGGCCGCGTCTATGCAGCCGTGCGGCGCAACGATCTCGCCGGCGCCCTCACGCTGCTGAACAGCGAGGAGCCGGACGCGGATTGGCGCGCGCGACGGTCGCGTGTGTGGTGGCGGGTGATCGCGCTGCGCTACGCCGGGCGGCCGCGCGCCGCGGCAGTCGTCGCGCGCCAGCTGCTCGCGCCCGACCCCGACGACTCGGAGCACCACCCGCAACCGTTGCCCCTGGGCATCGCGGCGTTCGAAGCGAACGAGTTGGACACGGCCGCCGCGGCCTTCATCGCCGCCGCCGCCGCCGCTCCCGCGTATCAGCGCGCGCATCCGGGCACGGTGGCCCGGCGGCGCGCGTGGGCGTTTACGTTGCGCGGCGCGGTCGCCGCGGCCCAGGGAGACACCGCCACGCTGCGGCTGCTGGCGGACACCGTGGCCGTGTATGGTCCGCAGAGCGCTCTGGGGCGTGACCGCCTGCTGCCCGCCTACCTGCACGGCCTGCTGCTGGAGGCCGCGCATCGCCCCGCCGCCGCGATCGACAGCTTCCGCGTCGCCGCCTACTCACCGACGGAGGGCTTCACTCGCGTGAACGCGGAGCTGGCGCGCACGCTGGCCGCGGT
>DATLWA010000116.1:0-2642 GCA_035576905.1 Gemmatimonadales bacterium | reverse complement strand
CTCCGAGCTCGCGCGTGTACGAGCGGCCGTTTGTCTGCAGCGCGAAGTAGTTGTCCTGCTGATCCAGGGAAGCTTTCTCGTACCGCGCATAGGGCGTCCAGGCACCGAACCGCCGACCGAGCTGCGCGAACCAGGCGCTGCTCCGGTGCTTGCCCGTCGGCGCACCGGTGTTGCTCTCGACGTTGTCGTTGTTGAAACCATAGTATTCGAACATGGCTTCCCAGACGCCGTCGTCGAATACCGCGTAGGGGCCGGCGAAGCTCACGTTGATAACGTTGACCGGATCCGAATCGTCCACCACCCGGGCCCGGTAATAGTGCGCTCCGGCTTTCAGGCGGCCATCCAGCGCAAGGTAGCCGAGGTTCAGGCCGGTACTCGCGTTGTGGTTGCGCGAGGCTACGTTGTTCATGTTGAGCGTGTTGTCGGTGATGCTCGGGCTATTCGCGGCATAGATGTCGTAGGCAAACTTACCTTCGCCGAGAGCAATCTTGCCGGTCGCCCATGCTCCGACGCTGTGCGCGGGCAGGATGCCGCCCTTGTCTTCGAAGTCCAGGAATTTGGGCTTCTTGATCGACGTTTGCATCAGCTGCCCGTGGTGGAAGGCCGTGTTGTAGTAGCCATACGGCGAGTGGAAGCGTCCGCCCCACACCGTCAATTCATCGCGGAAGGCGTAGCCGATCTGCGCGCGCTCCAGGTCGATGCCGGCGTTGCCTTGCTCGTCGAACTCGATCAAGGCTTCGAAGAGAGCGCGGACCCGATCGCTGAACTGCGGCGCCAAGTACATGTCCAGCGATCCGGTCGTGAAGCCGTTCGGTCCGCCCTGGCGCACGCCACCACCGACATCGGCAAAGCCGTGGAACGGCACGCCCTGATCAGCGGATTGCATGCTCATATGACCCGTGCCGGCGGCGGGCTCCTGGGCGGCTGCGGGCGCCGCACCCTTGCTGCCGGTGTTCGTCCCGCTTTCGAGCTGCTTGATCCTTTCGGACATCTGCTCGATCTTCTTCTCGAGGTCCGAAACTCTCGGGTCCCCACTGGCCGCCTGAGCGTATAGCGGCTGCTGCCACGAGCACAGCAGGCCTGCAGCCAGAAAACCGGTCACCAATGAGCGAGATTTTGCCAAGCTACCCTCCCCTTAGCCCGCCATCTTCCTCGCAGAGCAGGGCGCTGCAGAGGATATTTCTTCAATGCTCACATATCTTGACGAAGCAACGCTGGAAGATCGCCGCCGTCAACAAGTCGACATCCCTCAGGTGCGGCGCCGCACCAGCGGCCGGATTGCAGACTCCGGCTGCAGGGTGACGTGGTCGATCCCGAACTTCTCCTGCAGGCGTTCCTGCAAGGCGGCGAGCGTGCGATCCCAGTGTCCCAGGCTGTGCACGACAACGTGGGCCGACAGCGCGGTGCGGCTTCCCGACAGGGTCCAGACATGCAGGTCGTGCACCGACAGCACGCCGCCCACCCGCGCCATCTCGCTGCCGATCGAGTCGACCGAGAGCCCCTGCGGCACGCCTTCCATCAGCGCGTGCAGGCTCTCGCGGATCAGCCGCACGCTCGACACCGCGATCAGCACGCAGATGAGCAGCGAAGCGATCGGATCGATCCGCGTCCAGCCGGTGAGCGCGATCACCGCGCCGGACACCAGGGCGGCGACCGAGCCGAGCGCGTCGCCGATGACGTGCAGCCGCGCCGCGCGGGCGTTCAGGTCGTGGTGGTGCGGGCTCAGCCAGCGCATGACGCCCAGGTTGACCGCCAGCCCGAATGCCGCGACCAGCGCGGCCACGCCGCCGTTCACCTCGCCCGGCTCGCGCATCCGCGTCACCGCCTCGTAGGAAAGCACCGCGATGATCGCGAGCATGACGCTCGCGTTCACGAACGCCGCGATGATCTCGGCGCGGCCGAGGCCGTAGGAGTGGCGTTCCGAGGGCGGCCGGCGCGCCATCCAGGCGGCGAGTGCGGCGAACGCGAGCGCGAGCCCGTCGGTGAACATGTGCCCGGCGTCGGAGAGGAGCGCGAGCGAGCCGGTCCACCAGCCGCCGAGCGCTTCGACGACGGCGAAGGCGAACGTGAGCGCGGTCGCCACCCTGAGGGCTCCGCCGGAGCCCTCGCTGGCATGGTGATGATGATGGTGGTGCTCGTGCCCGGCCATGATGCGGCGGATAGGATAGCCCGCCGGGGCGCCGCACGCGGGGATGCTGGACCCGGCGAGCTATCGGCGCTCGCTCGGCGACCAGTCATACCCACGATGCAGCAGCGATCCCAATATAGAGGCGCCGTGTGACAGGCCAAGGCAAAACGCCCGTGACCATCCGGGCTATCCATGCCGCAATGCAGTAAAATTCAACGCTTTATGAAGCAGCCCAAGCTGGTTGCCGGCAATTGGAAGATGAACGGCAACCGGGCGTCCAATCAGGCCTTGCTGGAGGCTGTCGTCGCGGGAATCGTCGGGTTGCCCGGCGTGCAGTGCGCGGTTTGCGTGCCGTTTCCGTATCTGGGCGAAGTGGCGGAGCAGCTCCGCGCCAGCCCGGTCGCCTGGGGCGCGCAGAACGTGAGCGAGCATGCGCGGGGCGCCTACACCGGCGAGGTGTCGGCGGCGATGCTGGTGGAGTTCGGCTGCCGCTACGCGATCGTGGGGCACTCGG
>DATLWA010000115.1:0-2804 GCA_035576905.1 Gemmatimonadales bacterium | reverse complement strand
CCTGCCCACGCTCGACGCCGATCTCCACGGCCACGACGATCTGCTGTCCAAAGCGAGCCGCGACCTGGTGCGCCAGCGCCTGCTCGACGCCTTGCGCGCGGCGCGCGCCGGCGCCGACCAGCTGTTCGTGCTGCTCGACCGACGGCTCTCTGGGCTCGACCCCGTGCTGCGCCTGATGGAGGATTTTTGCGGGCGATCCGATCTGGAGCGAGGGACTGGGCATCGCGCTCGACAACCTGCTCACGGCGTTCAGCGAGCTGCGCGACGGCGTCGAAACCATCGCCGACCGGCTGTCGATCGACGATCCGGCGGAGCGCCGCGTGCAGCTCATCGGCGAGCTGCGCGGTGTGGTGCGGCGGCTCGACTCTGCCGCAGCGGCGCTCACCGCGGCGCTCAAGCCGCCGCCGGGCGGGCCGCCCGCCGTGCGCTGGCTCGAGCGGCGCGGGCGGCGCACGCCCAACATCGCGCTCGCGGCGGT
Source organism: Gemmatimonadales bacterium (assembly GCA_035576905.1). Taxonomy (GTDB): domain Bacteria; phylum Gemmatimonadota; class Gemmatimonadetes; order Gemmatimonadales; family GWC2-71-9; genus DATLWA01. The sequence goes on along the minus strand of DATLWA010000115.1, from coordinate 2,326 downwards.
GCCGCTCGACCTCGCCGCCCTGCTCAAGGAGAATCTGTTCGACCGGGTGGAGACGGTCGTGCTCACCAGCGCCACGCTCGCCGCCGCGGGCGAGTTCTCGTTTCTCGAGGAGCGTCTGGGGCTCGACCTGCCGCCGTCGCGCGTAGTGGTACGCGAGGCGCTGCCCTCACCCTTCGATTTCGCGTCGCAGTGCTTGTTCGGCATCCCCACGGATTTTCCCGAGCCGCGCGACGACGAAGCGGGGCACGACGCGGCCGTCGCCCGCGTTCTGGTCGAGCTGGCGCACGCGTCCGACGGCGGGATCTTCTGTCTCTTCACGAGTCACGGCGCGTTGCGCCGCGCCGCCGACACCGTGCGCCCCCAGCTCGCCGGCCGCTGGCCGCTGCTGGTGCAGGGCGATGTGCCGCGCGACCTGCTGCTGCGGCGCTTTCGCGAAGCGGGCTCGGCGATTCTGCTCGGCACGGATTCGTTCTGGGAGGGCGTGGACGTGCCCGGCCGGGCGCTGCGCGTCTTGATCCTTGCCAAGCTGCCGTTCAAGGTGCCGTCCGAGCCGCTCACGGCGGCGCGGCTCGAACGCCTGGCGGCGCGCGGCCTGGATGGGTTCTCGCACTATCTCCTGCCGCACGCGGCACTCAAACTGAAACAGGGCTTTGGCCGCCTGATCCGCTCGCGCGCCGACGTGGGGGCCGTGGTACTGTTGGATCGCCGCGTCGTCACCAAGCCGTACGGGCGGACGATCCTCGCGGGCCTGCCGCCCGCGACCAAGGCGATCGGCAATTGGGACGACGTGCGCCGGGCGTGCGAGGAATTCTTCGCGCAGCACGGCATCGGCGTTACGGTGTAGAACGCATAACGATACGAGTCTCGAGGGCGTAGCACTCAAGGACACAGCCACGCGAAAGGAAGCACGAGATGACGAGAAGTCGCTGGGTGGTCGGGTTAGGACTGGTCGCGCTGACGGGATGCGCGGCGCCGCGGATGGGGCCGGGACCGCAGGGCGAGCCGGGACCGCAGGTGGAAGGCTCGCGCTTCATCAATCCGGGCACGCCGTCGGGGGTCGACGGATTCACGCACGCCGTGAAAACGGGTTTCACGATCTACGTCGGCGGTGAAGTGGGCCTCGACAGCACGGGTCGGATCGCGGGGCCCGATCTCGCCGCGCAGGCGCGGCAGGCGTTCGCCAATCTCACATGGACGCTGCACATCGCCGGGGCGGAGCCCGAGGACGTGGTGCAGCTGACGGTCTACGTCGTCAATCTCAAGCCGGCGGATGTCGCGGTGATCCGCCAGGCCGGTGCGGCGTACTTCCCGCAGCGCAATCCACCGACGGGCATGATCATCGGCGTGCAGTCCCTGCCGCTCGACGGTCTGTTGATCGCCATCGACGCCCACGCGCAGCAGCCCTCGCTGTTCCGGCCGCGCAATTGACCGCCCGGACGGATAGATTGCTGGCATGAACAAGTTCTCCCAGCGCCTGGCGAAGCTGCCGAGCTATCCGATGGCCGAGCTGCCGGCGATCAAGCGCCGGCTGCTGCAGCAGGGTGTGGACGTGATCGACTTGGGCGCCGGGGACGCCGACTTCGCGCCGCCGGCGGTGGCGGTCGAGGCGCTGCAGCAGGCGGTGCAGGATCCGGCGATGAGCCGCTACGCGTTCCAGCTGGGGCACGTGCCGTTCCGCGAGGCCGCGGCGGCCTACTTGAAGCGGCGCTTCGGCTTCTCTATCGATCCGATGAAGGAGCTGCACCCGCTGTTGGGCTCGAAGGAAGGCATCGCGCACCTCGCGATGGTGGTGACCGAGCCCGGCGACGTCGCCATCGTGCCCGAGCCGGGCTACGCCGTTTATCACGGCGGCACCGTGCTCGCGGGCGCCGATCCCTACTGCTACGCGCTTACGCCGCGCACCGATTTCCTGCTCGAAATGGAGGAGATCCCGGCCGCGGTGCTGCAGCGCACCAAGCTGGTCTATCTCAATTATCCCAACAATCCCACGGCCGCGGTGGCGCCGCGCGATTATCTCGAGCGCACGGTGGAGTTCTGCCGCCGGCACGGCATCGTGATCGCGTACGACAATCCGTACGTCGAGATCACCTTCGACGGCTACGTCGCCCCCAGCATCCTCGAGATTCCCGGCGCGATGGAAGTGGCGGTCGAGTTCCACTCGCTCTCCAAGAGCTTCTGCATGACCGGGTGGCGCCTGGGATTCGCTGTCGGCCGGCCGGAGATCATCGCGGCGCTCGGCCGCGTGAAGAACTATGTGGACACGGGCGCGTTCCTCGCGGTGCAAGTCGCGGGCAAGGCGGTGCTGGACCGCGCCGAGACGTTGGTG
>DATLWA010000114.1:0-3081 GCA_035576905.1 Gemmatimonadales bacterium | reverse complement strand
GATCACGGCCACGAGGCCCGTGCCGATCACGGTGGACGTGGTCACGTCGCGAAATCGCTGGCGCAACCGCTCGGCATTCTCCGCCGAGAACGGGATGTAGGGGCGCAGCGCCTCCCACGTTTCGGGCGCTCGCAGCAGCAGGTAATAGAGGCCGAACAGTGAGATCACGAGGTTCAGGGTGAGCCGCGTCGCGGTGCCGATCAGGCCGAATGCGGAGCTGCCGATCCAGCTCACGACCTTCGAGCCCAGGTCGGCGAGCTGCGGTCCCAGATCGGTGTTGCCGATGTGCAGCTGCTGGAGCCGCGCGAGCAGCGGGCTCTGCACCACCCCCGATGCGATTTCCTGCGCCTGCGTCACGATCAGCGTGGCGAACGACACGCCCGGCACCACGATGACGAACAGCGCCGTCAGGATGACGAGCGCGGCGGCCGCGCGGGCCTTCACGTGGCGCTCGAGCCAGCGGTGCAATGGATCGAAGACGACGTACAGCACGGGAATCGCCAGCAGGCCGGTGGCGAACGGCATCAGGGCCACGACCAGTGCCAGGCCGAGCAACCCTATAATGAAGGCGGCGCGGTTGTGGTTGGTGTCGAGGAAGGCCATGGGGCCCTAGTCTAGCTCGCAGCGGATGGCGGCGGCAGGGGCGGAGTGCGTGAGTGCGCCGATGGCGATCAAGTGCGCCCCCGCCGCGGCGTAGGCGCGCGCGGTCTCGGCGGTGATGCCGCCCGATGCCTGGATGGTGACGCGGGGGCCGGCGGTTTGGGCCCACGCCGCCAGCTTCTCGGGGCTCTGGTTGTCGACCAGGAGATGGGTGACGCCGGCGGTCAGCGCGGCCGCGAGCTGCACGTCGTTTTCGACTTCCACCATCACCGGGATGCCGGGCGGCGCCGCCTGCAGGGCATCGGCCAGCGTCCCTTCCAGCAGCACCCAGTGATTGTCCTTCCACAAGACGGCGTCGGCGAGCGAGGCGCGGTTGTCCACGCCGCCGCCCATGCGCACCGCGTAGACCTCGAGCGCCCGCAGGCCGGGCGTGGTCTTGCGCGTGTGTGTGATCTGCGCACCCGTGCCCGCGACCGCGTCCACCACGCGGCGCGTCAGCGTGGCGATCCCTGAGAGCCGCTGCAGGAAGTTGAGGGCGACGCGCTCGCCCGAGAGCAGGGCGCGAGCCTGCGCGCGCACCGTCGCCACGGTCACGCCGGCCTCGGCCCACGCACCGTCCGCGACGGCGGTCTCGAGCTGGGTTTGGGGATCGAGCTCTTTGAACGTCAACTCGACGACGGGCAGGCCGGCTACCACGAATGGCGCTTCGGCCACGAAGCGCAGCGCCGCCGCGCGGGCGGCCGCGGCGCCCAGCAGCCGGGTGGTGACGTCGCCCGACGCGATGTCCTCGGCGAGCGCGCGGCGGACGTCGCTCTGGCCCAGCGGCTCAGCCAATCGCCAGCATCCGGTCGATGGCCAGCCGCGCACGCGCGGCTGTGGCGCGCGCCACGCTCACTTCGTATCGTAGATCGCGCAAAGAATCCCGCAGGTTTTCGAGTGTGATCATCTTCATGTAGCGGCACTCGGCGCCCTCGGCGGCCGCGATGAATTGTTTCTCGGGATTCTCGCGCCGCAGGCGGTGCAGTACGCCGGTCTCCGTCGCCACCACGAACGCCCGCGCCGGCGACGTACGCGCCCGCCGCATCATCTGCTCGGTCGACACGATGCGCGTGCGCCCGGCCGCGACGTCGCCTTCGGTCTCGGCGTAATACATCGCGCTCGTCACGCAGCCGCACTCAGGGTGCACCAGGAACTCGGCGTCGGGATACTCGGCGCGGCGCTGGTCGAGTGTGTCTTTGGTGAGTCCCGCGTGCACGTGACACTCACCGAGCCAGACATCCATCTCGCGGCCCGTCACCTTCCGGAGGTAGTTGCCCAAGAAGAAGTCGGGGAGAAACAGGACAGGGACATCGCGGGGCAGGGACTCGATCACGGCGACGGCATTGCCGGACGTGCAGCAGTAGTCGGACTCCGCCTTCACGTCGGCGGCGGTATTCACGTAGGCCACCACCAGGCCGCCCGGATGCTCGGCCCGCCACGCGCGCACGTCCGCCGCTTGAATCGTGGCGGCGAGCGAGCAGCCGGCGTTGCGGTCGGGAATGAGCACCCGCTTGTCTGGGTTCGCGATCGCCGCGGTCTCGGCCATGAAGTGCACGCCGCAGATCACGAGCACCGGTGCGTCGAGCGTCGTGGCGCGGCGCGCCATGGCGAGCGAGTCGGCCACTACGTCGGCCAGGTCCTGGATCTCGGGCCGCTGGTAGTTATGCGCGAGAATGGCGGCGTGGCGCTCGACCTTGAGAGCGCGAATCTCTGCGATCAGCTGGTCGGTGCGACTCGGAGCGGAAACGGACATGGCACGGCTCCCATTGGTGGCAGTACCGCGGCTGGGGGGCCGTTTGGGCAACGCCTCGATACGCGGAAGGTCGCGCATCGCTCCCAGTGCGGGGCGCGTGCTGCGTGCGCCGACCGAAGGATACCTATCCCAGAGGCGGATGCGCTAGCGGGACGCCAGATTCGCCGTCGCCAGGAACTGCGGCGCCTTGCGGGCTTTCGCCGCCTGCTCGTACGCGTAAGCGAACTTGATGAGCATGGCCTCGGTCCACGGTTTCCCGATGAACGACATCCCCACCGGCAAGCCGTAGGAGTAGCCCACGGGCACGGTGATCGTGGGATAGCCCGCGACGGCCGCGATGCTCGAGTTGCCGCCCGCGCCCGAGCAGTCGCCGTTGACCAGGTCGATCAGCCAGGTGGGGCCGCCCGTCGGCGCCACGATGGCGTCGAGTTTGTCCTTCGCAAACGTCACATCCACGCCCTCCACGCGCGACATGCGGCGGCAATGCGCCAACGCCTCGATGTACGCGTCGTCGGTGAGCGGGCCTTTCTCCTGCGACTGTATGAAGAGCTCCTGGCCGAAGTAAGTCAGCTCGGTGTCCTTGTGCGCGTCGTTGTAGGCGATCAGGTCGGCCAGCGTTTTCATGGGGCTCGACGGGCCGAGGCCGGCGAGATACGCATTGAGGTCGGCCTTGAACTCATAGCGCAGGA
>DATLWA010000113.1:0-4253 GCA_035576905.1 Gemmatimonadales bacterium | reverse complement strand
GTCACCGGCGGCAAACTCAAGGACGCGGACCTCACCGAGAAGATGACCTTCTTCGAAGCCTACGGCGCGCTGGCGGGCGCGGCCGGCGTGGGGGTGCTCGAGAAGATGCTCCTGGCGAAAGGTATGTTCGGCAAGACGGAGGACGCTGAGACGCGCGCCTGCGCCGCCATGGCGCTGGGGAAGATCAAGGCGCCCGAGGCGCGCGCGGTGCTCGAGAAGGCAAAGGCCGACAAGGAAGCGCTGGTGCGCAACGCCGTGAACCGCGCGCTGCGGGAGGCCGGGGCGTGAGCGATCCCCAAGTCCCCGCCGCGCGCCGGCCGTCCATCGTCGAAACCGTCCAGGCGACCGACGGTTTCCTGCGGCTGGCAGGACGCGAGTTTCTCGTCGTGCTCTACACTGCGCTGCGCTCGCTCAAGCTGTATCCAATCGAGAACGCCACCGCGCAGAAGGCGCTCGACGATCTCGCCGCCGCGACCAAGCACCTGCTGGACGTCGAGCGCGAGCTGGAGGTCCGGATGCAGGGCGAGTTCATCTTCGTGAACTCCACGCGCCTGCGGCTCGACCTCGACAACTACGCGTCGTTCTCGCACATCCTCGGCATGTTCCGCCAGTGCGGCATCGGCGCCGTGCGGGTGGACGAAGGCGTGGACCGGCGCCAGCTGCAGATCTTCGTGTCGCTGCTCCTGTCCTACGCCGCCAAGGAAGCCAATCCGAACAAGGTGTTCGAGCTGGGACAGAAGCTCACCGACTCGGGCGTCACGTTCGTGTCGGTGGAGCCGCCGCTCGAGACCGAGGAAGACACCGAGGACGCCGAGCGGCAGAAGGAAGCCGCCAAGCGCACCTACGCGCGGTCGGTGGCGGTGACCAAGGAAGTGATCAACTCGATCCGCATGGGACGCACCGCCAACGTCAAGAAGGTGAAGCGGGCGGTGCAGGCGATCGTCGATCAAGTGCTGAACAACGAGTCCTCGCTGGTGGGGCTCACCACGCTGCGCGACTACGACGAGTACACGTTCACGCACTCGGTGAACGTGACCATCTTCTCCGTGGCCCTGGGCCGCAAGCTCGGTCTCACCAAGCTGCAGTTGTACGACCTCGGGATGTCCGCCCTGTTCCACGACGTGGGGAAGTCGCGCGTGCCGCTGGAGGTGCTCAATAAGGAAGGCGGGCTCACCGACGAAGAGTGGCGCATCATGCAGGCGCATCCGTGGCTCGGTGTGCTCACGCTGTTTGGCCTGCGCGGCTACGGCGAAATCCCCTACCGCGGCATGATCGGGGCGTACGAGCACCACATGAAGGTCGACCTCACGGGCTACCCGAAGTCGATCCGCCAGCGGCAGATGTCGATCTTTTCCAAGATCATCGCCGTGGCCGACGGGTTCGATGCGGCCACCAGCCGGCGCGTGTACCAGACGGTGCCGATCCAACCGGACCAGGTACTCAAGGAGATGTGGGAGAATCCGCGGCGCGGCTACGATCCGGTGGTCGTGAAGGCGTTCATCAATTTGATCGGCATCTACCCCGTGGGGACCTGCGTCATTCTCGACACGTATGAAGTGGCGGTCGTGCACGCCGCCAATCCCGACGTCAGCCAGGTGCACCGGCCGGTGGTGCGCGTCGTGGCCACCGCCGACGGTGCGCTGCTCACTCCCGGGCCCCTCGCCGATCTCGCGCAGCGCGACGAGCAAGGCAACTTCCCGCGCACCATCGTTAAAGTCACCGACCCGGTCAAATACGGCCTCAAGGTCAGCGATTACTTTGTCTGACCGCCCCATCGCGGCCCGGTGGCGCACGGTGCGCGACGCCGGCCGTGCCGCGCTGATTCCGTACCTCACCGCCGGATTCCCAACCGCCGCTGCGTCGCTGGAGGCCCTGCAACGCGTCGCCGCCGCGGGCGCCGACCTGGTCGAGGTGGGCGTGCCGTTCTCCGATCCCCTCGCCGACGGCCCCACGATCCAGCACTCCAGTGAGGTCGCGCTGGCGCAGGGCATGACGCTCGCGGGCGTGCTCGACTTGGTGCGGCGCGCGGCGCTGCCGGTGCCCGTGGTCCTGATGACCTACGTCAATCCGGTGCTCGCCTACGGTGCTGCACGCCTGCTCCGCGACGCGGCGGCTGCGGGCGTCGCGGGCCTGCTGCTCACCGATGTGCCGGCGGGCGCCGACCCGGCGCTGGAGCAAGCGGTGGCCGCGAGCCCGCTCGACCTCATCCGCCTCGTGGCACCCACCACTCCGCCCGAACGCCTCGCGCAGGCGGCGGGCGGCGGCGGCGGATTCGTCTACCTCATCTCGCGCCTCGGCGTGACCGGCGCCCGCGCCCGGGTGCCCGACGACTTGGGCGCGCAGGTGGCGCGCGTGCGCGCGGCCACGCCGCTGCCCGTCGCGGTCGGGTTCGGCATCAGCACGGCGGCGCAGGTGCGTGAGGCGGCGCGCCTGGCCGACGGCGTCGTCGTCGGCAGCGCGCTGGTCGAGGCGCTGGGGAAGAGCGGCCCCGCCGGCGCCGAGCGGCTGGTGCGCGAGCTGGCGCAGGCGGCGCGGGAGCGCGCGGCGTGACGATCCCGCGGCTCGTCGCGATCTACGGCCGTTCGCTGCAGTACGGCGGCATCGCGCTGCTGCTCGCGGTGCTGGTGACCGATCCCCGTTGGGTGGACCAGCTGCCGGCGGTACTGCTGCTCACTGCCGCCGCCGTCGCGTTGCGCGGCATGGTCGTGCCGGTGGGCAAGTACAGCTATCTCACGCAGACGGGACTTGCGGCGCTCGCCGGCAGCCTGTTGTGGGGCGCGCCGACGGCGGCGCTGGCGGTGGCCGCGGCCACGCTGATCACCGACTGGGCCTGGCATCGCAAGCCGCTCGATGCGGCCGTCACCAACCTCGGCCGCGAAGTGGTGTCGCTGATCGCGGCCTACGGCGTGTACGCGGCCGTGCTCGCGGCCTGGGGCGGGGCGCCGCGCCTCTCACTCGACCTGCTGCCGGCGCTCGTCGGCTACGCGCTCGCGTACTTCGTCTTCAGCCGGCTGCTCTTCTATTTCAGTCTGCTGCTGCGCGCCAAGCTCGAGGTGTCGGAGCGGCTGATGATCATCCGCTACGAGGTGATCGCCTACGCGGCGACCTTGCTCGCGGCGGGCACGCTCGTGACCGTGGCCACGCAGTGGCCGCCGGCGGCGGCGATGCTGGTGGCGGTCGTGGTCGCATTCCTCGGCCTGTTGCTCAAGCTGTTGCTCGAGGAGGCGATCGGCGCCGAGGAGCTGAACAAGATTCACGCGATGGAAGCGGTGATCACGAGCAGCTTGAGCCTGCAGGAGTCGTTCGCGCGGATCGAGCGCCTGGCGCACCGCCTGGTGGACTGGGGTGACTTCCGGATTTATCGCAACCAGGACGGCGGTGCGTCGCTCGCCTACCGCAGCGCCATCGGGCGGGCGGTGCGGACCGACCCGACCGCCGACACCGCCGCGCTGCGCGAGGGCGTCATGCAGGGCGGGCCGATGGTCGTGATCGACGACGTGACGCGCGACAAGCGCATCGCCGACACGCCGCCCGAGGTGCAGACGCTGGTGATCGTGCCGCTGCGGCTGGGTGAGCAGGTGATCGGCACGCTCGAGCTCGAGCACCATAAGAAGAAGAGCTACCACCGCAAGGACGTGCTCACGATTTCCACGTTCGCCAACCAGTTGGCCACCGCCATTCACATCACCGACCTGCGCAAGCCGCTGGTGGAGACGGTGGAGCGGATGACGGGACAATTGGCGACGCTCACGCACGCGACGGTCGCGCTGCGCGAAGCGGCCGGCGCCGTGGCCGATTCCACCAACCTGATTCGCGCCGGCGTGGCGAGCGAGGAAGGCGAGGTGGCGGGCGGACTGGAAGCGACCGAACGGCTATCGCAGGTGGCGCGGCGCGTGTCGGAGGACGGGGCCGGCGCGGCGCAGTCGTCGTCGTCCGCGAGTGACGTGGCCAAGACCAATCGCCAGCAGATCCGCGACGCCATCGAGCGGCTGGTGGCGCTGAAGCAGTTCGTCGGCGAGAGCTCGGGCAAGGTGCAGGAGCTGGGACAGGTGAGCCGGCGCATTACGGGGTTCATCGCGTCGATTCGCGAGCTGGCGGACATGACCAACCTGCTGGCCTTGAACGCCGCGATCGAGGCGGCGCGGGCCGGCAAGCACGGCAAAGGGTTCGCCGTCGTGGCGGACGAAGTGCGCCACCTGGCGGAGCAGAGCGCCACGGCCGCGGCCGAGGCGGGCGAGCTGGTGCAGGACATC
>DATLWA010000112.1:0-2784 GCA_035576905.1 Gemmatimonadales bacterium | reverse complement strand
CCTCCCGCGTGTGGGGCAGGAACTCGTGCAGCGGCGGGCTTCCCCGTCACCATCCGCCTGCTCGACCCCCCGCTGCACGAGTTCCTGCCCCACACGCGGGAGGAGATCGCCCAGCTGGCGAAGGCCATGAAGATCCCGCCGGCGCGCCTCAAGCGTACCGTCGATTTGCTGGTCGAGGCGAACCCGATGCTGGGGCATCGCGGCTGCCGGCTGGGCATCACCTACCCCGAAATCACCGAAATGCAGGCGCGGGCGATTTTCGAAGCGGCGTGCCGGGTGGTGGCCCGCGGGAAGAAGGTCAACGTCGAGGTGATGGTGCCGCTCGTCGCCACGGTCGAGGAGCTGGTGCGTCAGGCCGAGATCATCCGACGCGTGGCGCAGGAGGTGTTCCACCATGAGGGCCGAGCGGTGCCGTTCATGGTGGGGACGATGATCGAGCTGCCGCGGGCGGCGCTCACGGCCGACGAAATCGCCCGCGAGGCGGAGTTCTTCTCTTTTGGGACGAACGACCTGACCCAGACCACGTTCGGCCTGTCGCGCGACGACGCGGGCCGCTTCCTGCCGTTCTACGTCGAGGCGGGGATTCTGCCCGCCGACCCGTTCCAGGTGCTGGACCAGGACGGCGTGGGCAAACTGATCTCGATGGCGGTGCGCTTGGGGCGCAGCACGCGCGCCGGGCTCAAGGTCGGGATCTGCGGGGAGCACGGCGGTGAGCCCAGCTCAGTGAAGTTCTGCCACCATGCCGGTCTCAACTACGTGTCGTGCTCCCCCTTCCGGGTACCAATCGCCCGCCTCGCGGCAGCGCAGGCAGCGCTGGAGGAGGCGGGCGTGGTCAACCGGACCAAGGCGACGGTTTAGCCGGCCATCCTCCCCGCGAAGACCGCGGCGAGCGCGCCGCCGACAATCAAGCCGATGGCAAGCGCCGTGAGGGCGACGGCCCAGCCTGTGCCCTTCGATGTGTTGTGCGTGGTGCTGATGCCGGTCGCTGTGAGGAAACAACCCCAAACCGCGAAGATGTTCAGGCCCCGCAGGATGCCCCCCGCAAAGCCGTGCGCGTCGGGGAACAGCATGATCAGGCTTCCCACCGAGGGCTGCATGTCCATGGGCGAGGAGATCGCGCCGACGCCCTTCATCATCAGAACGCCCATCGAGGCGAGGCCGAGCAGCACGATCGACGGCACCGACGAGTAGGCGGTGACGCTCATAATAGTGCCGAACTTCGCCTCACCGGCGTAAATCGACGTGAGCACCCACAGGATGACGCCCCCGATCAGCAGGGCGATGCCGATCCCGATGGGCACGAAGATGATGCCGATGGCCGCGAACTTGGACGGATCGGGCGACCCGGCCGGGGCGCTCGCCATACGGGCCTGCATCATGGCTTTGGTGAACGGGAGCTGAAGGCCCGCGATCACCATCTGCACGAGGCACAGCCCCAGGAAGGGCCACCAGAACGAGGGTTTCTCACGGACCCGCGCGAAGACCGGTCCCGGCTCCCACAAGACTTTCAGCAGATCCATCAGGGCGCTCATGCACGACCTCCACAAGAGGGGTGTAGCCCGCTGTGCGGGCGCCCCAATATAGCGATCAGCCCTCGATCTTGTAGATCTCGCGCCGGCCGTGGTCCACGAGGTCGTGGTAACCCTTCATCAGCGTCTCCATCTCCTTCATATCCGCTTCCTTCTGCCCTGCGCCCGACATCATCTTCTCGAACTCCGCCATGTCCTTCACTTCCATCTCCGCCACGAGCGTCCAATAATCCGCCCCGGCAAAGTCGGTCATGATGCGCATCTTGGGCATGCCGGATTTCATGCCGAGCTTGTTCATCGCCATGAACTTTTCGACCAGGGCACGCACCTTCCCCGGCTTGCAAGAGAAGACTTCGCGAACGAGAAGCATCGCACCTCCTTTGTTAAAATGCCTGTGCCAAGAATACCAACGCCCGCATCGGCAGCCGCAGCGGCGCATCCCCGCCCTCGGCCGCCAGCGCCTTAGCGACGGCCGCGACAATCTCCTCGGCCGGCGCGGTCGCCCGCTCGGTGACGTCGAGAATGACGGGATTGCCCGTCACGAGCCCGAGCGCCGCCTCTTTGGCACTGGGGCTCTTGGCCTCGAGCTCGACTGTGTCGCACGACACCAGGTTCAACCGGGCCGCCCGCAACAGGCCGCGAATCTGCGGCACGTCGTGATAGCCGAACGGGACGTCGTAGAACGTCGGCGGATCGCTGGTGAAATAGCGCGCGATCGTGTCGCGCGCGATCCGCGCGAACGCGTTCTCCTCGAGCCCGAGCCACACGTTGAACGCCAGCAAGCCGTGCGGTTTGAGCACTCGGCGCACCTCGCCGAATGCTGTGGCCTTGTCGGGCACGAACATGAAGCCGAACTGGCACGCGACGGCGTCGAACGCGCCATCCGGAAAGGGCAACTGCTGCGCGTCGGCCTGCTGCCAGGTGACCGGCGCATTGGGCATCTTGCCGCGGGCGTACGCCACCATCGGCTCGTTCAAGTCGGTGGCGGTCAGGGTGACTGTGACAGGCAGCGCGCGCCGCAGGCGCTGCGTGAGGATCCCCGTGCCGCACGCCAGCTCGAGCACGGCCGCCTTGGAGGGCACCGCAACCCGAGCGACGAGGTCGGCCGCGTATGGCTCGAACAGCATCGGGCCGAGGTAGCGATCGTAGGCGGCGGGGATGGAGCCGGTGAACTGCGCGCTGCGATCGGTCACAGCGTGACGGCGCTGCGATGCCGGTCCAGCCACCACGCCCACACGACCATCACCACGCTCAT
>DATLWA010000111.1:0-5262 GCA_035576905.1 Gemmatimonadales bacterium | reverse complement strand
CCCCACGGGCCCAGCCGCTCCAGGGCCGCCACCAGGGTGTACAGCGGATGCGGCAACACGTCGATGAGCTGCCGCGCCAGCGTGCGGCGGCTGGCGCGGGCGGGGTCGGCCCGGGGCGGCCGGAAGGCGAAGTAGCTGTCGACCAGCGTCACCTGCTCGAGCCCAAAGGCCCGGCGCGTCAGCTCCTGGAAGGCCCGCTCGCGGACCAGCTGGTGGCCGGCGCAGATCAGGACGCCACGCTGCTGCGCGGCGGCGAACAGCGCCTCCGCTTCCTCCCGCGTCTCGACGAACGGCTTCTCGACGTACACGTGCGCGCCGGCGAGCAACGCCGCGCGCGCCGGCGCGAAGTGGGTGCCGGCAGGCGTGCAGACGTGGACCAGATCGGGGCGGGTCTGCTCGAGCAGCTCGGGGATGGTGGCGCACGCCCGCGCCCCCACCCGGGCCGCGAAGGCCTCGGCCGCGGCCGCGCTTACATCATGGACGCCCACGACCGTGTGCGGCGTTCGCACGCGGCGCAGGGCACGCAGGTGCAAGCCGGCCATGTTGCCGGTTCCGATAAAGGCGATGCGCAGAGGGGAAGGAGGCATGGCCGGATCGAGTGCAAGTCCGAAGCCACTCCGGTGCGCGCAGCCTGATGTCGCACCGGCGCCACAGCCGATGCCTGCATCCAGCGGCCTGCATGTTGCACCGCCCGGGGTTATGCGGGTCCTGATCACCGACGGGGGCGAGCGTGTTGCGCTCGCCGTCGCCCGATCTTTGGTGCGGGCGGACCACGAAGTCTATGTGGCCGCCTCCACGCGCTTGTCGCTCGCGGGCGTGTCGCGCGGCGTACGCCCCCGCGTGTTCGCGAGCGACGCCCTCACCGATCCGGCGGCGTACGCGGCTGAGATCGCGCGACTCGTGCGGCGAGAAGGCATCGAGCTCCTGCTGCCGCTGACCGACCCCTCGGTCGAGGCCTTGCTCGAGTACCGCGAAGATCTGCCGCCGGGAGTCCTGCTGCCGTTCCCGGATGTCGCGACCTACCGTGCCGCGTCGGACAAGGCGCGCGTCATGACACTGGCGCAAGAGAGCGGCTTTGCCATACCGGAGACCTGCATGTTGAGGGTTCCGGAAGACGCCCGGGCCGGCGTGCCTGATGCTGACTTCTTCCCGGCGGTCGTGAAACCGCATCGCTCGGTGGTGACCGTCGACGGCCGGCGGCGGAAGGTCGCGGTCATTCCGGTGGCTGACGCAGCCGCGTGTCGCCGCGCGCTCGCGGCGCTGCCTGCCGCGGCGTATCCCGTGCTGGTGCAGCGTCACGTGACAGGAGCGGGCGAGGGATTCTTCGCGCTGCGTTGGGGCGGCCGGACGGTGGCGATGTTCGCCCACCGCCGCTTGCGGGAGAAACCGCCCGGCGGCGGCGTCAGCGTCTACCGCGAGAGCATCCCGTTGCACGCCCGGCTCGTCGAGCCGGGGCTGCGGCTGCTCGACGCGCTCGACTGGCAGGGCGTGGCGATGGTCGAGTGCAAACGTGAGGCCGGGACCGATCGCGAGGTGATCATGGAGGTGAACGGCCGTTTCTGGGGCTCGCTGCAGCTGGCCATCGACGCGGGCGTGGACTTTCCCGAGTTGCTGGCGCGCTGCGCCGCGGGCGAGACCGTGCTCCAGTCCTCGCAGTATCGGGTGGGCGTCCGGAGCCGCTGGTTTTGGGGCGACGTGGATCACTTGTACCTGCGCCTGCGCGACGGCGGCGCCTCGCGCCTGCGAGCGGTGCTCGACTTCCTGCGCATCACACCCGGGCGCGACCGCGAGGAGATCTGGCGCTGGCGCGATCCGCTGCCTTTTCTGGTCGAAACACTGCGGTGGCTTACTCCAGGTACAAGCGGTGCCACGTCGAGAAGCACAGCAGCGCCCACAGAATCCCTTCGCGATTCTGGCGCCCGTCGAGATGCTCCCGCAGCAGCTGCTCCACCGCCGCCGGCTCGAAGTATCCCAGGCGGCGCTGGCGAGCGGGCGACAGCTCGTCGGTAAGCGTCTGGCGCAGCTCCTGGCGCAGCCAGGCCGACGTGGGCCCCACGAACCCCCGCTTGGGCGCCCGGAAGTGGGCGGCGGGTAACCGCGGCCGCAACGCGCGGCGCAACAGGCGCTTGGGCTGCCACCACCGTCCGATCTTCGCCCGGTCCGGAATCGGAAATACCGACTCGACCAGCACGTGATCCACGAACGGCACCCGCACCTCGAGTGAGTGCGCCATCGCGATCCGGTCGCTCAGGGCGAGGATGTCGTCGGGGAGGAACGTCGCGTAATCGAGCGCCAGACCGGCGTTGAGGCCGGACGGCGATCCCTGCTCGCTGAAGAGGGCGTGGAAGCGGTCGCGCGCGGCGCGGCCGGAGATGCCGGGTCGCAGGCTCGGCGCGTAGAGCGCGGGGCGCTCGCCGTTGGCGAGCCGGCTCAACAGGGCGAGAAAGCGATCCGGCACCGCGCCGTTCCCGGTGCGGAAGAAGCGCTTCAACCGGTCCACGCCCAGCGTGCCGTCGCGCGGCTCGGGGAGCAGACGGCTCGCGGCGGCGGCCAGGCGGCGCACGCCCGCAGGCAGTTTGCCGTAATACTCAGCGGCCAGCAGGCCGATGTGCCGCCGGTACCCCGCGAACAGCTCGTCGCCGCCGATTCCCGTCAGCACGACCTTGTACTTGCTGCCCACGGCCTGCGACAGAATCCAGCTGGGGATCGCCGAGTCGTCGGCGTGCGGTTCGTCCAGCGCGCGGACGATCGGCTCGAAGATGTCGCGCAGCTCGGGGCGGATGTCGATGAGCGCCAGGTCCGAGCCGTAGCGCGCCGCCAGCTCCCGGGCGAGCGGCGTCTCGTCGGTGTGGTCGGCCCCGGCGCCCGTGTACCGGGCGGTGAACGCGTGGGGCGTCTCGCCCGCGAGCGCCATGCTGGCCACCACCGCCGAGGAATCGAGCCCGCCGCTCAAGAACGCCGCCACCGGTACGTCGCTCACGAGGTGGGCCGCGACTGAGTCGTCGAACCACTCCCGCACGCGCGCCTCGGCGTCGGGCGGCGTAGCGCTGGCGGCCTGCGGCAGCCGCCAGTAGCGACGCGTCGTGACCTCCCCGCCGCGCCGCCACACGAGCGTGTGTCCCGGCTCGAGTTTCCGCACGTCCAGAAACGGTGTGGCCGGGGCGGGGATGTAGCCCAACTGGAGGTACGCGTCGAGCGCTTCCCAATCGAGCGCGCGCGACGTCAGGCCGGCGGCGTGTAGCGCCTTGAGCTCCGAAGCGAAGGCGACGCCCCAGGGCGAGTCGACTACGTAGAGCGGCTTGATGCCGAAGCGGTCCCGCGCCAGCAGCAACGTCTCGGCCGCCGAGTCCCAGATCGCGAACGCGAACATGCCGCGCAGCCGCGTGACGCAATCGGGGCCGAGCTCCTCGTACAGGTGCAGCACGGTCTCGGTATCGCCATGCGTCCGCAGCACATGCCCGCGCGCGACCAGGCCGCGGCGCAGCTCCTGGTAGTTGTAGATCTCACCGTTGAACACGATCGCCTTGGTGCCGTCTTCGTTGAAGATCGGCTGCTGGCTGCCGGCGAGGTCGATGATACTGAGGCGGCGCATGCCCAGGCCGATCCCCTCCCGGGCCCAGATCCCCTCGTCGTCAGGGCCGCGATGCTGCAGAGCGCTGCACATCCGCCGGACCAAGGCGTCCGGCTGGGCGCGTTGGCGCTCTCGATAGGCGATCCCGGCGATGCCGCACATGCCTGAGACAAGCGCAAGAGTGACGCCATGCGCGCGCAGCACGGTTGTAGCGGGCCAGCGTCGCGACTGTTGTACCCACGCCACAGGGATCGCGGCTTGGTCCTTGGCGTGAGTTTTGCGCGTCGCTCCGGGGCGCTCCTATGGCCACCGCATCAGCATCCCAGCCCCCATTGCTCCGCGCCCTCGCGGGCTCGCGACTCCCGGCACTCGACGGGCTCCGCGCCGTGGCGGTGTTCGTGGTGATGGTCTACCACTTCGGGATCGCCGCGGTCCCCGGAGATCTGGGCGTCAGCGCGTTCTTCGTTCTTTCAGGCTTCCTGATCACGTGGCTGCTGCTCAAAGAGCACCGCGCGACCGGGGACGTCTCGCTGCGGCAGTTCTACACGCGCCGTGTGCTGCGCATTTTCCCGGCGTATTACGCGTTCATCGCGTTGACCTTCGCCGCCGACCACCTACGCGGGCAAGCCTGGCCGCCGGGACTCGCGTCGTCCGCGCTGTTCTACCTCGTGAACTATTTCAACGCGCTCCATGGGCATCCCACGACGTCCATCGCGCACGCGTGGTCCCTCGGCATCGAGGAGCAGTTCTACCTGCTGTGGCCGCTCTTGCTCCTGGTCCTGCTGCGGGGTGGCGTGGCGCGCGTCGCCCGCGGGCTGGCCGTGATGATCGCGGTGGTCGTGGCGTGGCGCTGCGTCCTGCTCTTCGGTTTGCACGTCGATCGCGCCTACCTCTACAACGCCTTCGATACGCGGTTCGACAACCTCGCCGTCGGCTGTCTGCTCGCGACCATTGCCGCCGCGCCGCGCTTCCAGAGCGTTGCGGGGCAGCTCGGACGATCGCCGCTGGCGCCGCTGCCCACGATCGCGCTGTTGCTGCTGTCCCGCTCCGGCCTCGGCGCGACCTATCACTACACACTCGGCTTCACGGTCGATGCGGTCCTGGTCGCGGTCTTTATCGTGCAGATGCTGCAGCTGCACGGCTCGATGCTGTGGTCGTGGCTCGAGTCGCCCGTCGCCCGATACCTGGGTGTCATCTCTTATCCGCTGTATCTGTGGCACCAGTGGGGATTGGGTGCCGGCCATCACGTGCGGGTGGCGGGCCCGCTCGGAGAGTTCGTCGCGGGCATCGGCGCGAGCGTCCTGCTGGCCTCAGGCTCCTACTACATCATCGAGCGGCCGTTCCTCGCCTTGAAGACGCGCTTCGCGGCGCCGATGCCGCGGAGCGGTCGAGGCCGCCTCGCGATGGCCGGCCACGCCCTCCGCGGGCTGGTGCTTGCTCTTGCCGCCGTGGGCACGATCGGGGTGCTCGGCGCGTTCGCGCTGCGCCGCTTCATGCGACACCGCGTGGCAGCAGTCACCCTCAGTCCGGTAAACACGATCCTGCCGGCCGGCGAGCGGCGTCGCCTCACTGCCAGCGTTACGAATGCGGACGGCAACGCTCTCCCCGGACGCGTGGTCACGTGGGCGTCGAGCAATCCGGCGGTAGCGGCGGCGAGCGAGAGCGGGGTCGTCAAGGGGCTGGCGCCGGGA
>DATLWA010000110.1:0-4657 GCA_035576905.1 Gemmatimonadales bacterium | reverse complement strand
CGGCTGGAGCGGGAGCTGGGGCGGGGCGGCATGGCGTTCGTCTTCCAGGCGTGGGATCCCAAGCACGAGCGCTGGGTGGCGATCAAGGTGCTGCGCCCCGAGCTGGCGCAGGCCCTGGGTCCCGAGCGCTTCCTGCGCGAGATCAAGGTCGCCGCCGGCCTCACCCATCCCAACATCCTGCCGCTGTACGACTCCGGTGAGGCGGCCGGCTTCCTCTATTACGTCATGCCGTACGTCGAGGGCGAGTCGCTGCGCCACCGCCTGCTCGCCCGCACGCGGCTGCCCGTGGACGAGGCCGTGGCGATCGCGCGCGAGGTGGCCGACGCGCTGCACTTCGCTCACGCGCGCGGCATCGTGCACCGCGATGTGAAGCCCGAGAACATCCTCTTCCAGTCGGGCCACGCGCTGGTGGCCGACTTCGGCATTTCGCGCGCCGTCAGCGCCGCCGGCGGGACGCGCGTCACGGCGGTCGGGATCGCCGTGGGTACGCCCGAATACATGAGTCCCGAGCAGGCCGCGGGCGACGACGATATCGACGGCCGCAGCGATGTGTACAGCCTCGGCTGCGTGCTGTTCGAGATGCTCACCGGCGAGCCGCCGTTCGGCGGCACCACGCCGCAGCGGGTGCTCGCCCGCCAGCGTGACGCGGCCGCGCCCGGCCTGGGCGACATGGGACCCGTCCCCGAGGTCGTGGCGAACGCCGTGGGGCGCGCGCTCGAGAAGGAACGCAGCGCGCGCTTCGCGACCGCCGGCGATTTCGCCGCGGCGCTGGGCGGGGCGACCGTGCGGCCGGCTCCGGGCGCGTGGTTGCGGCGCCGGCTCGCGGCCGCCGCCACGCTCGGCGTCCTGGTCGGGGCCGCGGTGTTCGGCTGGTGGTGGACGCACCGGGCTCCCGCCGTGACGCCGCCCGCGGTGACGAGCGTCGCCGTGCTCTACTTCGAGGATCTGAGCGGCACCGGAAAGCTTCGTCCGGTGGCGGCGGGACTCACCGAGGATCTCATCGATCAGCTGTGGCAGGTGCGTCCGCTGAAAGTGATTTCGCCGGAGGGCGTGCGGCCCTACCGCGACGCCAGCGTCGCGCCCGACAGCATCGCGCGCGCGCTCGGCGTGGGCACGCTGGTCGCGGGCAGCGTGGCGCGTTCCGGGGATCAACTGCGGGTCAGCGTCCGATTAATCGACGGCGGCGACGGGCGGCAGCTGAACAGTGAGACGGTCGAGCGCGCGTGGGGCGACTTGTTCGCGTTGCGCGATCAGCTGTCGGTCGAGGTTGCGCAATTCCTGCGCGAGCGGCTGGGCCAGGAAGTGCGGCTGCGGCAGCGGCGGACGGGCACGAACAGCGTCGCGGCGTGGACGACGGTGCGCGACGGCGACGAGCTGGACCACGACGGGCGCGCCGTGTGGCGCAGCGGCGATTCCACTCGCGGCCGACGCCTGCTCGAACGCGCGGACTCCTCTTACTCCCGCGCGGAGACGCTGGATCCGCGGTGGGTCGTGCCGATCGAGGCCCGCGGCGCGCTCGCGCTGTACCGCGCGGCGCACGATCTACCCGCGGCGGCGATTTGGGTGCGCCGGGGCGTGGCGCACACGGAGCTGGCATTGGCGTTGCAGCCTGACGCGCCCGAGGCGCTCGCGGTGCGGGGGCGCTTACGCTCGTTTGCCTGGCGTCATGCCCTGGGCGGGAATGCGGATTCGCTGCGCGCGGCGGCCGAGGCAGATCTGACGCACGCCGTAGCGGGAGATCCCTCACTGGCGCCGGCGTGGTACACGCTCGCCGAGTTGTATCGCTATAGCGGCCGGTTTTCCAAGGCCGAGGAGGCCGCGCGCCAGGCTCTCGAAGCGGACGCGTTCTTGAGCGACGCGTACGTGGTGACGTCGGGCTTGTTCTTCACGGCCCTCAACCTCGAGCGCTACGACGACGCGCGCGAGTGGTGCGCCAAGGGCAAGCGGCAGTTCCCGCAGTCGTCGGCGTTCGTCTCGTGTGATTTTCGTATCATCGCCTGGTCGGGACAGGGACGGACGGCGGCGGCGGACGCGTGGCGGCTCGCCGCCGTGGTGGATCGCGTCGACACCGATCCCGAGATGGTCGGGGACCGCCGTTTACTCTTCGCGGCCGTGCTGGCGCGCTCGGGCCTCGCCGACAGCGCCCGCGCTGTGATTCGCCGCACGCGCGCCGCCATCACCAGCCCGGCGGCACAGCAGACGCTCGACTACGACGAAGCGTACGTCCGGGTGCTCCTCGGCGAGCGCGATGCCGCGCTGCGCTTACTCGGCAATTATCTGCGGACCCGCCCCGAGAACCGCGCGTACGTCGCCGAGAGTCCGTGGTTCCGAACGCTGCACGACGATCCCCGCTTCCGCAGCCTGGTCGCCGTCTCGCCCTAGCGCTTCGTCGCCCGCAAACGCCGCAGGTAGGCCGCCCGCATTTCCGCCGCGAACTGCGCGCCGTAGATCCGCGTGTAATACGGCATCACGAACTTGTCGATCGCCGACAGCGTGAAGAACACAGCGTCGACGTTGCCGGGCGGGAGCACGGTCTCGACCGCGGCGCCGTCCTTCGCGTGAATGGTGATCGTGATGTCCTTGATATTGGCGTAGGCCACGGACTGGTTCAGGGAAAACGTCGTATCAGGACACCACGAGTCGGGCTCGTGCAGGCCGGGGCAGGGGCGCACCGAGTACAGCATCATCTCGTTGCCGCTGTCGGGCGGCGCGAAGTACGGGCCGAACACGCCGTAGTCCACGCCTTTGCGGCGCGCGATCTCGGCGGCTTGCCGCGACGTGGTGAACACGCCCGCGACGTCGTGCGGAAAACTCCGCGCCGCGGCCACGAACAGGGTCTCCCCGGTGCGGTACCCGTCCACGGCTTCCGCCAGGCGGCGGAGCAGCGAGGCGGACATGGCGGCTGGAGCCGGCGTGGGCTCGGGGGGTTTTTGGGCCGGGCTCGTGGTGGCGCAGGCGAGCGGCGCCAGGACGAAAAGCAGCGAGCGGTATCGCATAACGACCTCCAGGAGGGGCGATCCGGGCCCAAGCGTGCGCCGCGGGGCGGTGCACGTCAAGTAATGCAACCGAACGCCGCGCCGACCCTGGGCGTATTCCTAGCGGTGCCGGGGTATTCCGTGCTGGTGCCGTCTCGCTCAACCACGAAACAGGAGGCCGTTCAATGCGTGCAGTTGCCGCTCGACTGCTGGTGATGTCGCTCTGCGCCGCGCCGCTCGCCGCGCAGGGTGGAATGGGTGGCGGGCAGTACACGCCGCCGCCGGATCACTGGCTGACCGCCGACTCGCTGAAGGCCGCGTTGACGCTGACGCCGGCGGAAGTGACGGCGATCAAGGCCCAATACGACAGTATCAACGTGATCTTGAAGCAGGCCGCGACCGTGCGCGACTCGGTCCGCACGGCGATGCAGGGGATGCAGGGCATGTCGATGGAAGACCGCCGCGCCGCGATGGCGCCGGTGCGCGCGCGGATGGATGGGATGCAGACGACGATCGACGCGCTGGTGAAGACGATCCGCGGCAAGCTGACGGCCGATCAGGCGACGAAGCTCGACGCGCTGCCGCAGCCGCGCGCGGCGATGCGCCGGCCGCAACCCTCAGGGAACTAGCTGATCAGCGGCCGCGCAATCGCCGGATCGCGGCGACCGCGGCCGTGACTTTGTACCCCAAGAAGATTCGGCCCATCTCGGGCGATGCCTGGCGCGGGTCGCCCGAGACGCCGTTCTTGCCGTCGCCTGGTTCGCGGCGGTCGGCGCGAATCCAGCGGTGGGTGGAGTCGATCGCCCAGAGTTCCGAGGTGTCGTCGGGGCCGGCGTGCTCGCCCGGCTCGATGTGATGCGCCACAAGATAGGCCCGCGTCTGTTCGCGGGCCTTCGTGTATACGTCGCCGATGAAGAACACGCGCACGCCGCGCGGCCGCCAGGCCGAGTCGAGCAGCGCGGCGGCGCGGGCCAGCGCGTCCTGCCCGCCGCCGTGGTCGCCCATCAGGACGATGGTCTTGAATCCAGCGGCGATCGCCGAGCGGGCCACGGCGCCCGCCACGTCGCCGAACAGTTGGTCGGAGATGGTGACGGAGCCGGGGAAGCGCATGTGCTCGGTGGGCGGGCTGACCTCGCCCGTCGGCGCGAACGGCAGCGTGGGATAGACGAGCGCGTCCTTGAGGGAGTCAGCGATCCGCCCCGCCACCCAGTGCGCGATGAAGTTGTGTTTGCCCGTCACCATGTGCGGCCCGTTCTGCTCGGTCGAGCCCGTGTAAATGATCGCGGTGGTCTTGCCCGCCGCGATGGCGTCGCGGATCTCGGGCCAGGTCAGCTCTTCGATGTAGACCGATTGCGGGGCTTGGGCGGCGAGGCTCGCGGCGAGGAGAACGGCGATCATGACGGGATTGGCCCCCTTGGATTCGAACCAAGATTCCCGGATCCAAAGTCCGGTGTCCTGCCGTTGGACGAGGGGCCAGCGGCGGTGACCGGACAATCTAATGCGGGAAAGCCGTCGCGGGGCGCTACAGCCTCAGCTCGAGCGATACCAGCGCGCTCGGCGTGTGCCGGGTGTCGCCGCCCACGATGTAGGCCGAGCAGTATTGGGCCGGAGCGCAGGGGAACTCCTGGCGCGGCACGAACGTGATCCGGTCCTGCAGCGCGCCGCGGAAACCGACCGTCGGC
>DATLWA010000109.1:0-10669 GCA_035576905.1 Gemmatimonadales bacterium | reverse complement strand
GCGCTGTGGCTCAAACGGGAGGACGCGATCGGCGGCAACAAGGTCCGTTCGCTCGAATTCTTGCTCGCCACGGCGCAGCCCGGGGACGTGGTCCTGACCATCGGCGGGACCGGCTCCACTCACTGCCTCGCCACCGCGATTCACGCCCGGGCGCTGGGCTGCCGCGTGGCGCTCGCGCAGTTTCCGCAGCCCGATTCCGATACCGCGCTCGCCACAGCCGCGCTCACCGCGACCTACGCCGACATCCTGAGACGCTCGCGCACGCACATCGGATTCCCGCTGGCGTTGCTCCGCGCGTGGCTGGCGGCGCGACGCTTGGGTCGAGTGGTTCGAGTTCCGGGTGGGGGTGCTTCGGCGCCGGGCGTCGTGGGTCAGCTGCTGGCGGGCCTCGAGCTGGCTGAACAAATGAATGAGCCGCCCGAAGCGATCGTCACGCCGCTCGGATCCGGTGGCACGGCCGCGGGCCTCGCGCTCGCCATGGCGACGCTCGGCTGGCCCACGCGGGTCGTCGCCGTGCGCGTCGCACCCCGGATCGTGGCGAATCGCCGGCGGATCGCGTCGTTGGCACACGCCACCCAGCGTCTCTTGGACCGGTACGACATCCCGCTCACCGCTCACCTCTCACCGCTCACGATTCTCCACGGGCTCGGTCGCGGCTACGGCCATCCGACTGCCGCGGGCGAGTCGGCCCGTCAACGCGCTGCCGAGCACGGATTGGTGCTCGACTCGACCTACGGGGGCAAGGCGTTTGCGGCGCTGCCCGAGTGTGCGCGGCGCGGATTCCGGCGGGTGGTCTTCTGGCATACGTTTGCTCGGCCCAGCATCCCGGAGCCCGCTGCGTGACTGCCTTCCCGACCGTCGATGTGACGGTTTATCCCTACGATTGTGACGCTTTCGGCCACTTGAACCAGGCCGCCTGCCTGTTGTTGCTCGAGCGGGCGCGCTGGGACGCGCTGGCCCGGGGGCCAGGGGTGGACGTGTTCAAGCGCAACGGCGTCTGGCCCGCGGTGCGGCGGACAACGATCGAGTACAAGGCCGGAGCGTTTCCGGGCGACGTGCTGCGTGTGGAGACGGTGGTCGTGGGTCGCGGCACGACGAGCTTCACGATGCGTCACGTGATGCGTCGAGTGGTGGACGGCACTGTTGTGGCCGAGGCGGAGATGGTCTTCGTGTGCATCAACGAGGCGGGGCGCTCGACTCCGGTGCCCGAGGAGCTGGCGCGGGTGCTCGGCTAGCTCCCTTTGCGCTGCGGCTTTCCCGGCGGGGTCTCGCTCTGGAAGATGTCGCGGTTCAGGGCGATGTACTTCTTCCACTGCGGCGGCACGTCTTCTTCGGGGAAGATCGCCGTGACCGGACACTCCGGTTCGCATGCGCCGCAGTCGATGCACTCGTCGGGGTGGATGTAGAGCATGTCGGGCCCTTCGTAGATGCAATCCACGGGGCACACGTCCACACACGAGCGATCTTTGACGTTGACGCACGGCTCGGCGATCACATACGGCATCTACATTCTCCGAAAAAGGCTCAGTGAGTACGCAAAGGTAGACGGCA
Organism: Gemmatimonadales bacterium; assembly: GCA_035576905.1. Taxonomy (GTDB): domain Bacteria; phylum Gemmatimonadota; class Gemmatimonadetes; order Gemmatimonadales; family GWC2-71-9; genus DATLWA01. Next base: position 9,118 of record DATLWA010000109.1, on the reverse strand, counting down.
CGCCGCCCGGGTCAATTCAGACCGGCGCAACGACTCCACTAAGAGTGTTAGTTAAGATACTGTCCGGTATCTTAACTTCATGTCTTGAGCAGCAGGATACTGGCGATTTCGGCACTGATCGGTATCATAGATACCTATGGGTACCATCAGAGCACGCCGCAAGGCGGAAACGCGCTCACTGCTGCTCGAGGCCGGTCTGCGGTTGTTCGCGCAGCGCGGCTTTGACGGCGCCACACTCGACGACATCGCTGACGCCGCCGGCTTCACCAAGGGAGCGATGTACCGCCAGTTCCCTTCCAAGTCGGCCTTTCTGCTGGCGCTGTTCGAGCAGTACGCGGCCGTCGCGCGGGCGGGGTCGGGGGCACGGCAGGCGACCTGGTTCATCCCGGTCACCATTCACTTCGCCGCCCAAGCCCTGCGCGACCCGCTACTGCGCCGACGCTTCCCCGTGGTCCTCTCTGAAGCGCCAGACGGCGGCACGCCGGATGGTGCCCTCCTTAAAGCTCTCGCCCGGGTGTTCGCGCCCGCCTAGTCCGCCGGGATCGCCTCGCGCTGTTCCTTCTTCTGGGGCTCCCGCAGGCCCAGCGACCGCTCGATTTCCCGCGTGATGTGCATCGAGCAGAACTTCGGCCCGCACATGGCGCAGAACTCGGCACTCTTGAAGTACTCGGCCGGCAGCGCTTCGTCGTGCAGCTCGCGCGCGCGGTCGGGGTCGAGCGACAGCCGGAACTGCTCGTTCCAGTCGAAACCGTACCGCGCGCGCGACAGGGCATCGTCGCGGTCGCGCACGCCGGGGCGGCGCCGGGCGATGTCCGCCGCGTGCGCCGCGATCTTGTAGGCGATCACGCCCTCACGCACCTCTTCGGCGTTGGGCAGACCGAGGTGCTCTTTGCGCGTCACGTAGCACAGCATGTCCGCCCCGTACCAGCCGATCATCGCCGCGCCGATCGCCGACGTGATATGGTCGTAGCCCGGCGCGATGTCGGTCACGAGCGGGCCCAGCGTGTAAAACGGCGCCTCGTGGCAGATCTCCTTCTCGAGCCGGACGTTGAGCTCGATCTGGTGCATCGGGATGTGCCCCGGGCCCTCGATCATCACCTGCACGTCCTTTTGCCACGCCTTTTCGGTCAGCTCACCCAGCACCTGCAGCTCGGCCAGCTGCGCCTTGTCGGTGGCGTCGGCGAGCGAGCCGGGCCGCAACCCGTCTCCCAGGGACAGCGTCACGTCGTACTCCCGGGCGATCTCGAGCAGGCGGTCGTAGTACTCGTACAGCGGATTCTGCTTGCCATGCTGCGTCATCCAGTAGGCCATCAGCGACCCGCCGCGGCTCACGATGCCCGTCACCCTGCCGATCGCGAACGGGATGTGCTCGCGCAGGATGCCGGCGTGCACGGTGACGTAATCCACCCCCTGCTTCGCCTGGTGCTCGATATTGTCGAAGATGTGGTCGACGGTGAGCGTCGAGATGTCGCCCGCGGCTTCGATCGCCTGGTAGATCGGCACGGTGCCGATCGGCACGGGCGACGCGGCGACGATCGCCTCGCGGATGGCGTCGATGTCGCCGCCGGTCGACAGGTCCATGACCGTATCGGCGCCGTAATGCACGGCGTGATGGAGCTTTTCCAGCTCCTGGTCGATGTTCGACTCGACCGCCGAGTTGCCGATGTTGGCGTTGATCTTGACGCAGGCGACTTTCCCGATGGCCATCGGGTCCAGCCGCTGCGCCAGGTGGTTCACATTGGCGGGAATTACCAGCCGCCCGCGCGCCACTTCGTCGCGAATCAGCTCGGGGGACAGCTGCTCCCGCTCGGCGACCCGCCGCATCTCCGGCGTGATCGTGCCCTGGCGGGCGAAATACATCTGCGTCTTCACGCTCATACGGACTCCCTTCGCCGGCATGATCCGGATCAGGTTCTGAGGGTCTGTTCTCAGCCCGCCGCGAGGCGGGCACCCCTGTCATCGGCCAATCTAGCTGCGCCGGGCGGCCGCTATCTAGCCTCCTCCACCAACAGCGTCACGATCTCCCAGGGCTTGAGCGTCACGGTGATGGTGCGGCCGTCACGAGCCACCGGCAGCGCCGCCGCCGGATCCTCCAGCAGGTTCGCCATCCGCGCGCGCCCGATTCGCCGCCGGAAGACGACCGTCGTGGTCGCGGACCGGCCGTGCCACTCCACCAGCCGCAACACCCAGGCGTCGGAGTCCTCGGCGCGCTTTACGGCAGTGACGTACACGTTGTCCGCCGCGACCGTCGCGAACGACCACGAATGGCCGTACACGCCGTCGTGAGCCGGTTCGGCGGCGGCGACGAGCGGCCAGTTGAACTCCTGCCCGCGCCGCTCGGTCAAAGCGGTGCGCCAGTCGCCGGCGTGGGGATAGACGGCGTACTGGAAGTGCTGCGGCCCACGATCGGCGAGCGAATCGGGCCACAGCGGCGCCCGCAGCAGGCTCAGCCGCATCGTGTGCCCGCGCGTGTCCCAACCGTACTTCGAGTCGTTGAGCAGGCTGACGCCGAAATCCGCGTCGGACAAGTCGGCCCAGCGGTGGCCGGCGTGCTCGTACTTGGCGCGCTCAGCCTTGGTGCGCGGGGCGGTGGGCTGCCCGATGGCGCCGTAGGCGATCTCGTACGTCGCGCTGTCTGCCGTCACGCTCCAGTCGAACGCCACCTTCAACAGGCGATGGGTCTCGTGCCAGTCGACCGTGTTGTCCACCACCAGCAGCGGCTCGTCGCGCCGCAGGATCAGGCGCTGCACGACGTGCGTGTTGTTCCAGGGCTTGTCGAACTCGATCCAGGCGCTCACGTCGTCGGAGCCACGGCGCACCCGCCGCACCGAGTCGAGCCCCCAGTGCTCGCCGGTGTAGCCGATGTCCCAGGCGTCCCACTGGCGCGGCTGGTCGCCGAACAGCTGCAGCGCGTTGCCGCGGCCGCCCGGTGCGATCGCGTCGCGCTTGGCACGCTTGTCGAACAGGCGCGTGATCTGGCCGGTGGTCGTGTCGACGTCGACCGCCAGAAAATCGTTCTCGAGGTGCGCCGGGCCGCTCGTCAGGGTTCCCTGCGACGGGCTCCCCGTGCGGATCCAGAACACTTTGAACCCCAGGGGCGGGACTTCGCGCGCCAGGAAGCGCAGCGTGTCGCCGTCGGCCTCGGCGAGCGTGGCGCGCTTCGCCGCGTCCACCGCCCGCAGCAGGCGTTCACCCTTGAGCCGCGCGAGCGGGCCCTCGAGCGCCAGCGCGGCGTATGACGAGCGCACCCAGGAAGACGGATTGAACACCACGACAGGTACGCCCTCACCGCGGGTGTCGATTTGGCCGCGCAACCGCGCGAACGCGGCGTCGCGCATCGCGCCGGCCGCGGTCTGCGCGCTGTCGTAGGTGCGCATCGCGTCCGTGTAGATGCGATGAATGCCCGAGCCCGGCAGCAAGTCGTGGAACTGATTGAACAGCACCTGGTGCCAGGCCAGCTCCAGGTCGCGCCGCGGATAGGGCGCCGTATCGAGCGCGGCGAGCATCTCGGTGGTGCCGAGCAGCTCCTCGCTGCGGCGATTGCGCCGCTTCATCCATGACTGCGTGGTGTACGTGCCGCGGTGGATTTCGAGGTATAGCTCGTCCGGCCACACCGGCCACGCCGCGTCGGGGTGCGCCGCGCGCACGGTCTGCAGCGCGCGCTCGGGCGTGTCGTCGGTCAGGACCGGATAGGCGGGCAGACGGCGCAGGTCGTCGCGCCGCTCCAGCATCTCGATGGTCGGGCCGCCGCCGTGATCGCCCACGCCGTAGAGCACCAGCATCTGGTGCGCGCCGTCGGTGCGCGCGTTGTCGGTGCGCATCTCCTGGGCGAGCCGCGCGCCGTCGAGATCGTGATCGTAACCCCAGGGATTGTAGGAGAAGACGCGCGTGCCATCGCGGCCCTGCCACACGAACGCGTCGTAGGGGAACTCGGTCGAGTCGTTCCAGCGGATCTTCTGCGTGACGAACGTCGTCATGCCGAGGCCGCGCCAGATCTGCGGCATGGTCCACGGATAGCCGAAGCTGTCGGGCGTCCACGCGATCTTCGAGCGCCGTCCGAACATGCGTTGGAAGTAGCGCTGGCCGTACAGTCCTTGGCGCACCAGCGACTCACCGCTCGGGATGTTCTGGTCCGCCTCGAGCCACCAGCCGCCCACGAAGCTCCACGTGCCCGCATCCGCGACCGCGCGAATCGAGTCGATCAATCCCGGCGCGCGCGTGTCGAGCCAGCGGTAGTACTGCGCCGCGCTCGCCGCGAACGTGGCACCGGGAAACTTCTGTTGGATCTTGAGCTCCGTACGCCACGTTTTTTCGACCACGCCCCACGTCTCGGAGTACGGCCACAGCCAAGCCGCGTCGATGTGAGAATTGCCGACCAAATGAATCGTGTCGGCGCGCACCGCGGCGGCCATTGGGGCGAGCAGCGAGTCGTAACGCGACACCAGCGCCTGGTAGCCCCGTTTGTCGGGCTGCAGGACGGCAGCGAGCCATATGCGCGCATCGGGGGGCGGCACGCGGCCGCTGGAGTCGCCCAGGGCCGGCAGCAGCGCGACGTTGCGCGCGACATCGGCGTAGGTCCGGTCCCGCACGCGGGCGCGCGGCAGGTCCCACAGCTCGTGCCCAGGGGGCCGGACGACGCGGACCGCGAGCGTGTCGCCCGCGACGCACGGATCGCACAGCGCCACGGTGCCCGCGACCCAGCTGCGCGCGGCGCCGTTGACGCTGTAGTGCGCGGTCGGACCGAGCTCCGCCGGAACCAGATCGACCGTCAATCCGGCCAGCGCGGGTGGCACTGTGAGGTGCGCTGTCAGGATGCTGTCGGCTTGCTGCCACTCCAGCGCGAAGCGCCCGCCGAGCAGCATCAGCGTGGTCGCGGCCTCGGCGCCGCCGCCGGACGTCACTCGGCCTTTGGGCCACGCTGCCACGATCTGTGCAGCGTCGCTCGTGCCGAGCCGTCCGAGCATCGCGAGCGAGAGCGGCAGCGACACCGCCCGCGGGCGCCCCGGGACGAGCGAGTCGGCGCTGCCGCGCGCCACGGTATCGTTGCCCAGCGCGACGCGGACGGCGGCCGCCGTGGGAGCGCCCGCCCCCCATGCCGTGACGCTGACTTCACCGGTCGTGCGCAGCTGATCGCCGCTCCACGTGAACGGCGCGATCAATCGCAATGCGCCGACCGTGATGGTCGCGGCGGGCAGGGCGGCGACGCGCGCGTCCGGCGGGCGGCGGATGGTCGTCGCGGCCGCGGGCCCGTCGAGCCACGCGCCGTAGCCGAACCCGCCCTGGCGATTCACCACCTTCAGCAGCAGCGTGTTCCACCCGTTGGCGAGACGCACGGTGACGCTGTCGCGCTCGTCGTCCACGCCGCGCGCGGTGATGTGGCGGTGAACGAGCTGACCGTTGAGCCACGCCTCGACGTCGTCGTCGCTGGTGAGAATCAACGTGCGGGTTTCGTCGCGCGGGCTTTGCAGGTAGGTGAATGCATACACGGCGGCGTGATTGGCGCCGCCGCCCGGCACCGCGTTGAGGTCCACGAGGCCCGCGGCATCCGCCGTCACGGGGCGCCAGGTCGCGTCGCTGTCAGGAAAGGCCGCGGTCTCACCGCCCAGGTAGTCGCGCGTCACGCGCGCCGCGCCGGTGTCGGTCGGCAGGGGGCGGGTAATGAGCCATGCTCGGATCGGCGCGGGGGTGGAGACGGCGACAACGGGTTGCTGCAAAGCCGCCAGGGCGGCGCAGGCGAGAGCGAGCATCGTACCGATTTACACGTCGCGCGGTGTGGGAGGTCCGTAGCGCTCCGCCCGCGTGTGCAGTTTCTCCCACTCCGATCGGAACGCGAACGGATCGAGTCCCACGGCGCGGTCGACCGCGAGAATGCCGTCCAGGTGGTCGATCTCGTGCTGCAACAGTTCGGCCATTGGTCCTTCCAGATCGACCGACTTCTGCTTCCCCTTGATGTCTTGATAACTGACGGTGATGCGGTACGCGCGCGTGACGCGCACCAGCAGGTTGGGGAAGGAAAAGCAGTCGTCCCAGACGAGGAAATCCTCCGAGCCGACGTCGGTGATCTCCGGGTTCAGCATGATGGTTCGCGACTTGCCCGGGTCTACCACCAGCACGCGCACCGGCGCCCCGATCTGCGGAGCGGCGATCGCCCGGCCCATCTTGTACTTGCGCTTCGCCGCCGAGAGCGTATCGCGCAGGTCGTCCGCCACCAGCCGGATGGCGGGCGAGGTCGGGTCCTGCACGCGCTCACAGCGCGCCCGGAGCACCGGGTCGCCGAGCTGGCGAATGCGACGGACAGCCATAGGGGCCCTAATTCTGGGGTAGCGCGCCTTTGCCCGCCAGCACGAAGCGGACTATGCTAGTGCCCCCATGTCTCTGGCCGGCGTCGTGTTGGCGGGCGGTCGTTCCGCCCGGATGGGAACGCCCAAGGCGCTGCTCGATTTCCGGGGCCAGCCTTTTGTCGTCCGCATTCTCGAAGTGCTGGAAGCGCTGGACCTGAAGACGCGCGTGCTCGTCCTGGGTCCGGACGCGGCGCGCGTTCGCGCGGCGGTGGCCGCCCACGATTGCCTCATCGTCGAGAATCCGGACGTGGACGGCGGCCCCATCGCCTCCCTAAGGAAAGCACTGGAGGCCCTGGAGCCGGTGCGCCCCGCCGCCATTCTGGTCTGGCCGGTGGACCTGCCGCACGTTCGCATTGCGACGGTCGAGCGCTTGATCGAAGTGCACGACCGCGGCCGGCCCAAGGCCGTGGTGCCGGTGTTCGGCGACCGCCGCGGGCATCCGGTGATCTGGGACGAGGCGCTCTTCGGCGAGTTGGCGGCGAGCCCCGCCGCGACCCAGGACGGCGCCCGCGCCGTGCTGCACGCCCATGCGGCCGAGGTATCCCAGGTCGCCGTCGACGATCCCGCCGTCATCGACTACATCAACGTGCCGGCCGACTACGAACGCCTGATCCGGGCGATTAATCGCGACGTATACTGATTGCTGGCAACGTCTTATCAATTCACACCAATATCATTGGAATTAGTTGACAATCCCATAAACTGGCGATAGGATTCGCCGTCATGGGAACTCCACTGCCCCAACTCTCGGCCCACAAAGGACTTCGGGGCCAGATCCTGCTCGAGCTGAAGCGCGCCCAGCCACTCACCGCGACGGAGCTCGCCGACAAGCTCGGCGTCTCACCGAACGCCGTGCGCCACCATCTCAAGGAGCTCGAAGCCGAGCAGCTCATCGTCTACGGCCGCGAACAGCGTGGCGTGGGCGCGCCGACCTTCGCGTACCGTCTCAGCGCGGACGGCGAGGGGCTGTTTCCGCGCCGCTACGAACAGACGCTCACCGACGTGCTCGATCGTATCGCCACGCGCGCGGGTCGCGACGCGGCGATCGAAATCTTCCGCGATCACTACGCCGACCTGGCGCGCCAGCTCACGGCGCAGCTCGCGGGCGTGCCCGCGGAGCGGCGGCTCACGGAAGTCGTGCGCGTGATGTCGGAGCTGGGCTACATGGCCGAATGGAAAGCTGAAGAGGGCGCGTTCAGTCTGTCCGAGCACAACTGCGCCATCCGCGCGGTGGCCGAGCGTTTCCCCGAAGTGTGCGCGGCGGAGGAGAACTTCCTGCAGACCGTGTTGGGCGCGGCGGTGGAGCGGCGCACGCACATCGTGCAGGGATGTAACGCCTGCCAGTATCACGTGTCGTTCAATCCTCCCGCGCATACCGCCGAGTCCGTATGACGTCGATCGAATCCCAGGTCCTGCAGCCGTACAAGTACGGGTTCGTCACCGACATCGAGTCGGACGTCGTACCGCCGGGGTTGAACGAAGACATCGTCCGGCTCATTTCCGCGAAGAAGGGCGAGCCGGAGTGGATGCTCGACTGGCGGTTGAAGGCGTATCGCGCCTGGGTGAAGACCAGCGAGCCCACGTGGGCCAACGTGCACTACGGGCCGATCGACTACCAGGCGGCGAGCTACTACGCAGCGCCCAAGCAGCGGCCCACACTCGCGAGCCTGGAGCAGGTCGACCCCAAGCTGCTCGAGACCTTCGACAAGCTCGGCATCCCGCTGGAGGAGCAGAAGCGGCTGTCGGGTGTCGCGGTGGACGCCGTGTTCGACAGCGTGTCGGTGGCGACCACGTTCCGCGAGGAGCTGGCGAAGCACGGCATCATCTTCTGCGCCATCTCGGAAGCGATCCGCGAGCATCCCGATCTGGTGCGCCAGTACCTCGGCACCGTCGTGCCGCACAACGACAACTTCTTCGCGGCGCTCAACTCGGCGGTGTTCTCCGACGGCTCGTTCGCGTACATCCCCAAGGGCGTGCGCTGCCCGCTGGAGCTGTCGACCTACTTCCGCATCAACGCGTCGTCCACCGGGCAGTTCGAGCGCACGCTGATCATCGCCGAAGAAGGCAGCACCGTCAGTTATCTCGAGGGCTGCTCCGCGCCGGTGCGCGACGAGCACCAGCTGCACGCCGCCGTGGTGGAGCTCGTGGCCCTCGACGACGCGACGATCAAGTACTCGACCGTGCAGAACTGGTATCCGGGGGACGAGAACGGCAAGGGCGGCATCTACAACTTCGTCACCAAGCGCGGGCACTGCCGCGGCAGGAACTCCAAGATTTCCTGGACGCAGGTGGAGACCGGCTCGGCGATCACCTGGAAGTATCCCGGCTGCATTCTCCAGGGCGACAACTCGATCGGTGAGTTCTACTCGGTGGCCGTGACCAACAACCGCCAGCAGGCGGACACCGGCACCAAGATGATCCACATCGGGAAGAACACCCGCAGCACCATCGTGTCCAAGGGGATTTCCGCGGGCCACGGGCAGAACACGTACCGCGGCTTGGTGAAGATCATGAAGGGCGCGGAAGGCGCGCGCAATTATTCGCAGTGCGATTCGATGCTGATCGGCGACCAGTGCGGTGCGCACACGTTCCCCTACATCGACGTGCGCAACAGTAGCGCCGTGATGGAGCACGAGGCGTCCACGTCCAAGATCGGCGAGGACCAGATTTTCTACTGCAAGCAGCGGGGCCTGTCCGCCGAGGACGCGGTCTCGATGATCGTCAACGGCTTCTGCAAGGAAGTCTTCAAGGAGCTGCCGATGGAGTTCGCCGTGGAG
>DATLWA010000108.1:0-12020 GCA_035576905.1 Gemmatimonadales bacterium | reverse complement strand
GCAGCTCGCCGAGCGCATCGAACCCGTCCAGACCGGCGCGGAACTCCGCGGAGTAGAACTCCTTGATCCACGCCGTCAGGCCGAAGCGGGGCAGGTGCGAGAACAACGGGTCGTCGGTCGTCCCCGCGCTCAGGAAGAAGCGACGCCAAAAGTCCCCGGCGCGCGTCCCCGGTGCGAGATAGGGGTAGAGGCGGTCGAAGAGTCGGGGGCGCGTCGTCGAGTCCGGCTGGCGGAGGCAGAACTCCCGCACGACCGTTTCCTTGAAGAGATCGTAGCCGTAGAACAGCTCGTCGGCGCCCTCGCCCGACAGCGTCACCGTGATGCCGCGCTCGCGCGCGAGGCGCGACAGCAGATACAGCGGCGCGGGCGCGGTGCGCACCAACGGCGACTCGGCGTGCCGCACGACGTCGGGGAAGACGGCCGCGATGTCGCCGCCGTCGATGCGGGTGACGGCGTGACGGCTCTGCACGGCCGCCGCCAGCTGCGCCTGATGGGCGCTCTCGTCGAAGTGGGGGTCGGCGAACGCGACCGAAAACGTGCGCAGCTCCGCGGGCGACTGCGCCGCCGCCAGCGCGCAGATGGCGCTCGAGTCGAGCCCCCCGCTCAAATAGCCGCCGACCGGAATGTCGGCGAGCAGGCGGTGGCTCACGCTCGAGCGCAGCAGCTCGTCGAGCCGGGCGAGCGCCGCGGCGGGCTCCGCCGCCTCCGGCGTGTACTCCAGCGCGTACCAGCGGCGCACGCTGAAGCGGCCGTCCTTCCAGCGCGCGCAGCAGCCGGGTTCGAGCGCCCGCACGCCGTGGAACGGCGTGCGCGGCGGCCGCGCGCCCCAGAACGTGAACACCTCGTCCAGACCCGCCGGGTCGAGCGCGCGCTCCACTTCACCGCTCGCGAACAGCGCCTTCACCTCGGAGCCGAACACCAGATCGCCGCGGCGCTCGGCGTAGAACAGCGGCAGGATGCCGAAGCGGTCGCGCGCCAGGAACAGCGCGCCCGCCTGGCAGTCGTAGATGACGAAGGCGAACTGGCCGTTCAGCCGGTCCAGCAGCCCCTCACCCCACTGCGCGTACCCGTGGAGCAGCACCTCGGTGTCGCTGCGGGTGCGAAACGCGCAGCCCCGCGCCTCGAGCTCGGCCTTGAGCGCGGGGAAATTGAAGATCTCGCCGTTGTAAACGATCCAGTAGCGGCCGCTCGCGTCCGCCATCGGCTGGGCGCCGCCCGCGACGTCGATCACGCTGAGCCGCGCGTGCGCCAGCCCGACGCGGGCGTCGGCGTGGATGCCGGAGCCGTCGGGCCCGCGGTGCCGGACAGCCGCCGCCATGCGCTCGAGCTGCTCCCGCGCCACTCCCCGCGGCTCGCGCCGCGCGACGCCCGCAAAACCGCACATCAGTCGCGCGCCTCGTCCGGCGATGCGACGAGCAGCGGCGTCTGGTGCAGGTACCGGGTGGTGCTGATCTTGCGCGCGATGTCGCGATACGCGCGCTCCACCTGCTCCGCCGTGAGGCCGAGCTCGGCGGCGACGTCGCCCGCGTCCCGGCCGGCGTTCTTCGCCTCCAGCACGAGATCGAGGTCGGCGAGCGGCAGCGAGAAGAAGAACTCTTCCTGCGTCTGCGGCAGCGAGTAGGTGTCCGTCGTGGGCACCCGCGTGGTCACGCCCGCGGGCACGCCCAGCTCATCGGCGAGCTGGTAGACCTGGGCCTTGTAGAGGTGCGCGATCGGCTTCGCGTCGGCGAGACCGTCGCCGCCCTTCACGAAGAACCCCAGCTCGTATTCGAGACGGTTGGGCGTCCCCACCACCGCGTAGTTCAGGCGGTCGGCGTGATAGTAGGCGGCCATGGCGCGGACGCGCTGCTTGTAGTTGGTCGCCGCGACGATCTCGCGCAGCTCGCGCGCCGGCAGCCGGACCTTGGTGATCTCGCCGTCCGGCGCCCGCACCACCAGAAAGCCGACGGTGAGACGGTCGGACTCGAGTCCGCCGTTCTCCATCACGAGCTTGCAGCGCCAGCCCTCACCGTAGGGCGTCACGCGGCGGATCGCGGCGTCGCGCCGCGCGTAGCAGCCCGACGCCTCGAGCGTGGCGGTGAGATCCTCCACCACCAGCTCGATCCCCAGCTGCGCCGCCCACTCGCGGGCCAGCGCCAGACTCTCACCGTCGGACTCGCGCTCCGGCAGGGCCAGCCCCAACACCCGTCCGGGGCCCACCGCCCGCACCGCCAGACCCGCGCACACCGAGCTGTCCACGCCGCCGCTCATCGCCACCACCAAGCCCGAGCGCCGCAGCACCTGGCCGACCTGCTGCCGCAGTGCCGCCGCGATCTCGTCCACCGTCCGGGCCGCGTCGAGCCGCAGCCGCTCCGCCATCGATACCGTCACACTGCCTCCACGAGGTCGTGCGTCGGGCGGAGTGATTGCAAGGTCCGCGCCTCGCGGCGCGCGTCGCAGGTCGGCGCCGCAGCCGTGGGCTGCGCCGCGCGAAGCCTCACGGGACAACGACTTGCGGCGCTCGTTGCGGCACAACGGCGGCGCATGGCGCGCCACCGCAACGGAAAAAACGTGGCGTTGCGCGAGCGCAGCGCGCCCCAGGACGGTGCACGTCGCGTCCGCGCCCGCCGCCATTTCGTGGTATGGTCGTTGCAGAATCGCGACACGACCGAACGGGAGCCGCGGCGTGTCCAGGGAGTCCAGCGAACAGTTGTTGAACGCGAACGTCGCGACCTTGTTGCGGCGCGCGGCCGCGAACGATCCCCTGGCGCCCGCCGTCGTCGAGCGCGATCAGACGACGACATACGGCGCGGTGGCGGCGCGCGCGGCAGCCGTCGCCGCGGCCCTGGCCGCGGCGGGCGCGGGACCCGACCGGCCGGTCGCGATCCTGCTGGAGCGCGGCGCCGACGCCGTCGCGGCGTTCTTCGGGACGCTGGCCGCGGGCGGCATCGCCGTCGTGCTGAACGAGACGCTGCGGCCCCGGCAGATCGAGCACATTCTGGCGCACACGGGCGCGCGCCACCTGTTGACGAGCGCCGACCTGCTGGCCCGGCAGCCGCGACCGATCGCCGGCGACTGCGCCATCGTGGACATCGCGACCCTGCCGGCCGTCGCCGCCGCGGCGCTACGGCCGGTGCTGCGGTGCGAGGGCGACGTCGCCCAGATCATCCACACGTCGGGGTCGACCGGCATGCCCAAGGGCGTCGCGGTGAGCCACGGCAACCTGCGCGCCGCCGCCCGATCCGTCGTCTCTTACCTCGGCATCACCCGGAACGATCGCGTCGCCAGCTTGCTGCCGCTCAGTTTCGTGTACGGCATGAGCCAGGTGCTGTGCGCCGTGCGCTCAGGGGCCACGCTCGTCGTCGAGCGCTCACCCCTGCCGCAGCAGGTCGCGGCGACGCTCGCGGCCGAGCGCGTCACCGTGGTGGCGGCGGTGCCGCCGCTGTGGCTGCGGCTGCTCGACAAGACCGTTTTCCGGACCACCCCGCTCCCGCAGCTGCGCGTGATGACCAACGCCGGCGGCCACCTGCCGGTGCACGCGGTGCGCGCGCTGCGGCAGGCGCAGCCCGGCGCGCGGCTCTTCCTGATGTACGGGCTCACGGAGGTGCTGCGCAGCACGTACTTGCCGCCCGAGGAAGTGGACCGGCGGCCCGACTCGATCGGCCGCGCGATTCCGGGCGCCGAAGTCCTGGTGCTGCGCGAGGACGGGACCGAGGCAGAGCCGGGCGAGATCGGCGAGTTGGTGCATCGCGGACCGACCGTCACGCTGGGTTACTGGAACGACCCGGTGCGCACGGCCGAGGTGTTCCGGCCGCACCCGCTGCGGCCGCCGGGCGCGCCCGACCGCGAGCGCGTGGTGTACTCGGGCGACCTAGTGAAGCGGGACGCCGAGGGCTTCCTCTATTATGTGAGCCGCCGCGACCGCGTGATGAAAGTCATGGGAGTCCGCGTGGGGCCGGACGAGATCGCCGACGTGTTGTTCGCATCCGGCGAGGTGACCGAGGCGGCGGTGCTGGGCGAGCCGGACGAGCAATGGGGCGCGCGCATCGTGGCGCACGTGGTACTCGGCCCGACAGGCTCGCGCGAGCGGCTGCAGGCCTACTGCAGCCGTGAGCTGCCGCGCCACCTGCAGCCGGCACGGATCGAAGTGCGCGACGCCCTGCCGCTCTTGCCGAGCGGCAAGAGCGATCTCGCCGCGCTACGCGAGGGTCGCTAGGCCTTCCGGAACAGCAGCAGACGGTAGGATTTGTACTGCTTGAAGCTGGCCCCGTTGCGGCGGCCGCTGAAATGCTTGCCCTCGTAGCGCTCCATTTTCTTGCGGAACTTCCACCGGACGAATTTCATGATCCACGGATAGCTCGCCGTCAGGCGGGCCAACAGCAGGTTGTACGCCGGTTGCAGCGCCTCCGAGTACGCCCGGTCCAGCAGGTCGAACGTCGGGGCGATGCCGTCGGTCATGTCGACGTCTTGCAGCGGCTCGAGCGGAAAGCGGCTCACCGCCTCACGGAACTTGGGCAGCTCGTGGCCGCCGCCGATGGGGCTCTTGGTCTCGTTCGGCACGCGGAAGATGTCCGTGATCAGCACGTAGCCGCCGGGATTGAGCAGCTCGAGCGCCTGAGCGAACGCCGCGTCCAGCGGAATGAAGAGCAGGCTCTCGCTGAACAGCACCAGATCGTAGCGGCGGTCGGTGTGCAGGTCCTGAAAGCGCGACTCGAAGATCGTCGCGCGATCGCCGAGCTGCTGGCGCGCCACGTCGGTGAGCACGCCGTTGGGCGACACGCCGTCCACGCGGTAGCCCTTCTCCACCAGCTTGCGCGCGGTGGTTCCCGCCCCCATGCCCACGTCCAGGATCGATCGGACGCCCGCGGGGATATGCGACATCAACAATTCGGTGTAATTGGCCTGCGCGGCGGCGAGATTCTGCGGCACCACGGGCAGGCCCTGCGGCCAGTAGCCGTAATGCAGGTCGTTCATGCCGAGGAAGTGGTGCGCCAGAACCCATCCCATCGCGAGCCCGAACTCACTGGACGGCAGGTTGCCGGGCGAACGAATCGAGAGGGGGAGCGTGCTGTCGGGCGATGATGGCATCGCGTGCGAACCTATGTCAGGAGGACGGTCGCCGCAACGCGGGCCGCTGCTCCGCCACCACATCGCGGACGATCGCCGCCAACCGGTCGGCGAGCAGCTCCAGCTCCCGCTCGCGCCCGCGCGATGTGCGGCTGAACGCGGTGCGTGCGACGACGAATGTCGTCGCGAGCCAGAGCGGCACGATCACCGGAAGCAGGGCCGGCGCATGCAGCACCCCCATCACGATCCCCATGATCGGCCCCATGCCGCCGCCGCCCATGCCGCCACCGATGCCGCCGAAGACCGCGCCCGCCAACTGACCGAGATTCTCTTGCACCGCGATGCGGGTACGCCCACCCCGCACCGACACCGCCACTTCCAAGTCGCGCCGGCTCGCGAGCCCCCGGGCTGTGGACCACGAGAACGAGCGGCCCAGCTGGCTCACCATTCCCACTTGCCCCACGACGCGGCGAATCTCCTCCACCAGCGCCGAGTACTCGGTCTCGGGCAGCTCGCCGTCCACGACGCGCTCGAACAGGATCTTGGTCGGCCCGCCGATCACGCGGCTGTGCCGCGCCGGAGCCACCGCAGCGGCGCGCGCCGGCACAGCCTGTGCCGCGGCGCGCACCGTCTCGGGCGCGATTCCGACTTCGGCCGCGAGGGCCTCGACGCCGCCGATCGTCATCGCGCCGCTCGCGGTCGGTGACGTCGCTTCGATCTCCGACGCGCGCTTCACGATCTCCTGGACCTCGTCGCCGCTGAAGCGCCGCCGCGGCGCGGCCGGCTTGCCGAGCAGCTCGTCCAGCAGCGCCCTGGGCGTGGCGGTGCGCTGGTCCTGACGGATGGCGAGACCGCGTACCAAGGCGCCCTCGATCGCCGCGCCCGTCTCGGCCAGGCACGTGCGATGCGCCGGCGCCGCCTCGAGGAACCGGCCCGCCCGCACCGCGTCTTCGGTAGGCCAGCGGCCCGGCAGCTCGCCCACCAGCATTTCGTACAACACCACGGCGAGACTGTAGACGTCGGTGCTGGGGTCGAGGTCGGTCAGCCCCGCCGCCTGCTCGGGACTCATGTAGCCGGGCGTACCCACCGGGAATCCCGTGCGCGTGAGGTTGGCACCGCCCGCCGTGACGATCGCCTTGGCGATGCCGAAATCGCCGACGATGGGATGTCCCTGGGAGAACAAAATGTTTTCGGGCTTGATGTCGCGGTGCAGCACGCCCATGCGGTGGGCGTAGGCGAGGGCATCGGCCACCGGTGCGGCGACGGCCAGCATGCGGGCCGCGCCGAGCCGCCCGGCGGCCAGCTCCTGGCGCAGCGAGCCGCCCTCGATATGCGGCATCACATAATAAAGGAAGCCGCCCGCTTCGCCCGAATCGTACAGCGCCATGACATGCGGATGGGTGAGGCGCGCCGCGATTTCGATTTCCTTGAGGAAGCGCTCGACTCCCAGGAACGCGGCCAGGCCGGGCAACAGGACCTTGAGCGCTACTTCCCGGTGATGTTTGCGGTCGTAGGCGAGATAGACGGTCGCCATGCCGCCGCGCCCGAGGACGCGGCGCAGCTCGTAGCGCTCGGCGAGCGCCGCCTGCAGATCGGCGGGGATGTCGGCTGGCACGGAGCAGAATATACGGGCTCCGGGGCCGGGGGTTACGGCAGCAGCAGCACCTTCCCGGTCGTGCCGCGCGCTTCGAGACGGCGGTGCGCCTCGGCGGCCTGGGCGAGCGGCAGCTCGAGCCCGACCCGCACCGTGAGCTTCCCCACGCGAATCCAGTCCAACACGTCGCCGGCGCGCGCCAGCAGCTCGGCGCGCGCGGCGATGAAGTGGTGGAGCGTGGGCCGCGTGAGACTCAGCGACCCCTTTTGGGCCAAGACCTGCGGATCGAGCGGCGCCACCGCGCCGCTCGACTGGCCGAACAACACCATCATGCCGCGCGGCGCGAGGACGTTGAGACCCTTCTCGAACGTGGTGCGGCCGACCGAATCGTACACCACCTGCACGCCCTTGCCGCCGGTGAGCCGTTTCACCTCCACCTCGAAATCCTGCTCGCTGTAGAGGATCACGTCATCGGCGCCGGCCGCGCGCGCCAGGGCGGCCTTTTCCGGAGTCGATACCGTGCCGATCACCCGCGCCCCGCGCATTTTCGCGATCTGGCAGAGCAGGAGCCCCGCGCCGCCCGCGGCCGCGTGCACGAGACAGGTGTCGCCCGCGCGGAGGGGATAGATCGTGGTCGCGAGGTAGTGGGCGGTCATGCCCTGCAGCATCGCTGCGGCGGCCACCTTGGCGTCCACGCCGTCGGGCAGCGGCACTACCCGATCGGCGGGGACGGATGAGTACTCGGCGTAAGCGCCGAGCACGGCGGCGTAGGCGACCCGATCGCCCACCTTCACGTCGCTCACGCCAGCGCCCACCGCCGTGACGCTGCCAGCCGCCTCCTGCCCCAGCGTGAAGGGCAGCGGCACACGGTATTGGCCCGTGCGCTGGTAGACGTCGATGAAGTTGACGCCCGCGGCCGCGATCTTCACGAGGACCTGGCCGGCACCCGCCACGGGTGCCGGTATGTCCTCGAGGCGCAGCACTTCAGGACCACCGTTCGATGCGACGCGGATCGCTTTCACACCTGATTGTCGTCCACGCCGCCGTCCGCCGTCAAGCGGCCTGGGCCTGGCGGATCGCGGCGATCCGCGGCGCGGCTGCCTGGCGCCGCGCGTCGAGACTCAACGGGCCCGCGCCGAAGTACGAGAGCAACAGGGCGCCGCCCATGAGGCCGACGTTTTTCATGAACATGGCCATCTGGAGTTGCGCCATCATCGGGTCCGTCACCGTCCAGAAGTTGTGCATCGTGATCGTGACGGGCACGAGGAACAGCACCAGCAACCACGCGCCGATCTTGGCGCGGTAGCCAAAGGCCACGCTCAGGCCGCCGGCCAGGGCGATCAGTCCCGCCACCGGCACGGCAAGCGAGGCCAGCGGCACGCCGGCGTTGGCGGCGTACGCGATTTCCTGCGCTTTGAAATGTCCCGGTGCCGCGAGAATGAAGATGGCGGCGAAGCAGATGCGGCCCAGCAGTACGAGATAACGCATGGCAGTGTCCTCTTGGGTTACGGTCAGTGATAGACAATTCATTAATGAACCATATCCCCAAAAAGGTTCCCGCCTCACGTGCCGCCCAGCAACCTCAAGGCGGTCTTGAGCCGCGCCGCCGGCCCCGACCCCAGCCCGGCCACGATCGCCCGCTGCTCCGCGTCGAGCGCCGCGGTCGCCGCCGCGTGCGCCCGCTCCCCCGCCGGTGTCAGCTCGGCCCGCACGCTGCGGCGATCGGCTGAGTCCGCCCGCCGCCGCACGAGCCCGTCGTGCTCCAGCCGGTCCACGAGCTGCGTCATATTGGAACGCACGCATGACAGGCGCTGCGCCATGTCGCTCAAGGCGACCGGCTCCTTCGCGTCCGCCAGACACTTGAGGACCCCCGCCTTGGCGAGCGACAAGCCGACCTTGTCGACCGCGGCCTCGAGCCGCGCCTCGAGCGCGTGCGCCGTGCCCAGGAGCGAAAACACGATCGCCCCCTCCGGCGGAGCGGCGGCGGGACGGCGCGCGGTGGGGCGGCGTTTGTTCATATGTGAACAATAGTGGCGCGGCGGCGCCACGTCAAGCAAGATGAGGGCACCCCAATTCGGAGCATCATGCACATGCAGCCCCGCACTTACGTAGTCGCGCTTGCTTTGGCCGTTCTCCCCGGCGCGCTGTGCGCCCAGGCGGCCGCCATGGCCGCCCCCAAGCCCGCCTCGACCAGCCCTGTGGCCGACGCCTTACGCAACCAGGAAGCGCGGTATGCCAGGATTCTCGTCGCCGCCGCGGAAGCGATGCCGGCCGAGAAGTACGGTTACGCGCCGACGCCCGCGCAGATGAGCTGGCAGGCGATTCAGACGCATCTCGCCGAGGGCAACGACTTCCTCTGCGGCAAGGTCGCGGGCGTCACGGCGCCGACCCGCACGGCGGTCGACACCACCGCGGGCAAGGACAAGCTCGTCGCCCGTCTCAAAGAGACGTTCGCCTTCTGCGATTCGGCGCTGGCCAAGGTGGACGATTCGAGGCTGGCGGAGACGATGACGCTCTTCGGCCCCAACCCCTACACGCGGGCCGCCACGATCTTGATCACCGTGGGTGACTGGGCCGATCACTACAGCCAGGAGTCGAACTACCTGCGGCTGAACGGCGTCCTGCCGCCCACGGCCAGACGCGCCGCGCCGTAAGGGCTCAGCCCTCGCGCGACACGAGCGCACTCGGGCGCCACCGGCGGCGGAAACGCAAATGCCGCCGGTGCGCCTCGAGGTAGCGGGCATCCTCTGCATACGTCGTCGGGTAGACCGGTGGCACCGGCCGCGGCGCCATCCCTGCATCCACGTTCACGAACGTAAAGACGCACGTATTGGACAGCGCCTTGGTCACGCGATCGCGGCTGGAACGCTCGATCGTGACTTCGACGCAGATCGATGTGCGCCCCGTGTAGGTGATGCGACTGACGAACTGCAGTTTGTCGCCGATCCGCACCGGCTGCACGAAGTTGATGCGATTGACCCGCACCAGGACCGGGCGGTCGGGTGCCACCTCCTCCGCCTGGATCGCCGCCAGCTCGTAGGCGCGCCGCACCAGGTGCCCGCCGAAGATCTTGCTGGGCACATTCTCCTGCTCGGGATAGACGCGCTCCCAGGACATGCAGGTCAGCGCTCCCACCAGCCGGCCCGCACCGTCCGGATCCTCCTGCGCCGCGCGCAGCCGCGCCAACAGGTCGAACTCCTCGCGCGTCGGCGGATCTGCCGCGGCGGCGGCGCGCTCGCGGGCCCGCTCGCGGCGCTCGGCGGCCTTGGCGAAGCGGCTGCGCTCGAGATCGTCCACGCATTCGAGCGCGGCCACCGCCACGCTGCGCGCGCCATCCCCGGCGCCCGTGCGCGCGACCATGGTGAAGTAGCACGACGCGACGTGTACCGGATCGGGACCGGGGTGCTCGATGCGGATGCCCACTTCCATCGAGCTCTTGCCCACCCAGTTGAGCCGCGCGCGCAGCGCGAGATCGCGCGTGACGTCGGCCGGCGTGCGGCTTACCACGTCGTCGATCGCGGCCGTGACGACCCGCGCCCCGGGCACCGTGCGCCGCGCGTACATGAGCGCCGTGTCCTCCGCCAGCTTGTCGAGATGCTCGAGCAGCAAGCCGAAGCGCAGGTTGGCGGGCACGTCGTCGTTCAGGACCATGAACCGGCGCCGCAGCTCGAGATCCGTGCTGAAGGGCAGCAACGCTTCCACCGATGTGTCGTTCGCTCGCATGCTCTCTCCTGGCGCCCCGGAAACAGCGACGCCCCCACGATCCGGTGCGGAGCGTGGGGGCGTCGGTGCGGCGCGCTATGTGAATTAGCGGACCCTACGCTCCACGCAGCCGCGGACGGCCCAGATGCCCGGCGCAACACTGCATGGAGCGGATCATGGACGTATCGTACCCACGGGCACGCCGCTGGGTCAATCGGGGTTCCGCCGCGCCGGCGCCACAGCCCCGGACGGGAACCTGAGCGCGCTCGCGGGTACGAGCCTCCCATACGCGATTGGGAGGACATCATGCGCAACACGCACCTGAGTATCGCCCTCGCCCTCGCCGCAGCGGCGCTGGGCTGTCATCCGACGCCGGACGTCGCGGTCAATCCCGTGGCGGACACGCTCGCCCTGGCCGAACGCGCCCGGCAGGACTCCATCGCCCGGGCAGACGCGGAAGCGCGGGCCCGCGCCGACGCCGAGCGCGCCGCGGCACAGCGCGCCGCCGATTCGGTGGCGGCGCTGCAGACCACACGTCAGATGCAGCAGATCCTCAAGACCATGATTCACTTCGACTACGATCGCGCGGTCATCCGGCCGGGCGACGCGCAGGTGCTCGACCTGAAGATTCCGGTCCTGCAGGCCAACAACGACGTGCGGATCCAAGTGGCCGGCAACTGCGACGAGCGGGGATCGGATGAGTACAACCTGGCGCTCGGGAACCGCCGCGCCATCGCGACCAAGGCGTACCTCGCGGCGCACGGCGTAGACGCCGATCGCGTCGAAACCATCACCTACGGTGAGGAGCGGCCGGTCGATCCGCGCCACACCCCCACGGCCTGGGCGATGAACCGCAACGCCCAGTTCCTGCTGCTCACGCCCGCGGTCGTGCTGCGCATGCCCTGACCGCGGCGTGCACAAAGCCCGGCGGCCGCACCCCTGGACCGCCGGGCTTTTTGTATATTCGGCCTACCACCGTCAGCAGGAGGCACGATGTCGCGGACCTGCTTCGCAGCACTCGCCCTCATCGCTCTCGCCGCGTGCGGCGGATCCAAGAAACCGGTCGCGCCCGCCAAGACGACGAGCGCGGCACCCCAGACGCGCGCCCCGGCGGCCAGGCCCAAGGCCCGTCAGACCGCCGTGCACGACACGACCACCACGAGAAATCCCCTGACAGGACACTGACTGGCGTTGAGAAATATTCTCAAGTAGTTTTGCCGCTGCAAAACTCCTTGAGGAGCAAGGTCTTGAGACTCTCGACCCTAGTCATTGCGGGCGTGCTCGCGCTCGCCAGTTGGCTGCACGCGCAGGATCCCTTCGAAATCGTCGTCTACCCCGCCGCCACCGCCGAGCGCGGCGAGTGGGAGCTCGAAGCCCACCTCAACTACACGGCGCGCGGCACGTCGTCGTTCGCGGGGACTGTGGCCCCCACCCGCTATCAGACGCATCTCGCGCTGGAGCTGACCCGGGGGATCACGGCCAACTGGGAGGCCTCGTTCTACCTGCTCGCCGCGCGCCGGCCGGACGTGGGCGCCGAGTACGCGGGCTGGCGGCTCCGCTCGCGCGTGCGCGCGCCGCGGGCCTGGAAACTCCCCTTCGATCTCGGCTTCAGCGCCGAGCTCGAGGCACCCCGCCCCGCCTACGGCGGCGCGTCGCCGACCGTCGAGCTGACGCCGAT
>DATLWA010000107.1:0-5777 GCA_035576905.1 Gemmatimonadales bacterium | reverse complement strand
CGCCGTCACCACGCTGCCGCTCCACACGGGGTAGGGCTCGCGAATCTCCCACACTTTGCGGCCACGCGCGGCGTCCCACGCGATGAATGCGCCCATGTAGCCGCCGGGCCCCGCGTGATAGGGCGTGTTGGCGCCGATGTACGGCGTCCCCGCGATGTGCGTGGAGCGCGAGGCCTGATAGTCCATGCAGAGGTTGTTCGTCGCCGTATAGAACCAGCCGGTGCGCGGCGAATACGACGCGGGCGACGCCGGGCTCTTGCCGCCCTCGAGACTGGGGCAAATGTCGTGGATGTTGCCGCGCGAGGCGCCGGTGAGCTTGGTGGAGTCGACCACCGGCCGTCCGGTCTTCAAGTCGACGCGCGTCGCCCAATTCAGCGTGGTGAACGGCGCGGCGACCAACACCTCCCCGGTGCGGCGGTCGATCGTGTAGGCGAAGCCGTTCTTGTCGAAGTGGACCAGCACTTGGCGCTTGCGGCCGGCGATGGTGAGATCGGCGAGAATCATCTCGGCGTTGGCATCGAAGTCCCAATTCTCGTGCGGCGTGAATTGGTACGCCCACACCAGCGATCCGTCCTCGGGCCGCCGCGCCAGCACGCTCGACGCCCACTTGTTGTCGCCCGAGCGCTGCTCCGGATTGTAGGGCGACGCGTTGCCCGTTCCATAATAGAGGAGATCGAGCTCCGGATCGTAGGACAGCCAGCCCCACACCGGCACGCCGGCGCGGCGCCACACGTCGGCCGGCCAGCTCGACACGCCCAGGTCCGTGCCTTTGTCGTAAAACGGCCGGAACACACCGGGCTTCGCCATCACGTCGGAGTCGGGACCTTCGCTGTAGGCGGTCCACAGAATGCGGCCGGTCTCCAGGTCGAGCGCCTTGAGCCAGCCGTGAATGCCGAACTCGCCGCCCGAGGGACCCACGAACACGCGCTGCTTGGCGATGAACGGCGCCATCGGCGTGGTCTCGCCCTGGCCCAGGTCCGCGATCTGGGTCTTCCACAGCTCGCGGCCGGTCACGGCGTCGACCGCGACGGTGTGCCCGTCCAGCAGGTTGTACACGATCTTGCCGTCGGCGTAGACCGCGCCGCGGTTGATCGCGTCGCAGCACGCCGTGCCCACGGCCGAGGGATTGTTCTCGGGCCGGTACTTCCACTTGAGCGGGTAGCCGTCCTTGGTCAGATCGAACGCGTACAGCACGTTGGGATAGGGCGTGACGACGTACATCGTGTTGTCGACGACGAGCGGCTGGCCTTCGTGGCCGCCGAGGACGCCGGTGGAGAACGTCCACACCGGCACGAGGCGCGGCGCGTTGGCGGGCGTGACGCCAGCGAGCGCGCTGTAGCGCGTGACGGCGTAGTCCTTGCCCGGCATGGTCCACTGGCCGTCGGCGGGTGACTGCTGGCCGCCGAGCGCGGCGGCGCTGAGGAGATAGAGGAAGGGGAGC
Organism: Gemmatimonadales bacterium; assembly: GCA_035576905.1. Lineage (GTDB taxonomy): Bacteria > Gemmatimonadota > Gemmatimonadetes > Gemmatimonadales > GWC2-71-9 > DATLWA01. Next base: position 4,336 of record DATLWA010000107.1, on the reverse strand, counting down.
AGCGCGCGCCGGGCTCGCATGACACGGAAGGTAGCCCGCCGCCACGGCGACTGCGAGACTGGACACCGCGAGCCATCCCGCCGCGTATAGGTATCTTCCAATCTCACATGTCACCCGACTCCAGGTCCCTCACCACCCCCGCGGCTCCGGCCGCGCCGCCGGCTCCCGCCGCGGCTCCGGGCACACCCGCGTGGGAGCGCCCGGACGACGCCGAGCGCCAGGCTCGCCTCAACGCGATGAAGCACCGCGCCACGGGGTTGCTCGCCCTGGCGGCGGTGGTGTTCGTGGTCGCAGGGATTCTCGAGCCGGCGCACGCCTGGCTGGGCTACGTGCGGGCGACGGCGGAAGCGTCGCTCGTAGGCGGGCTCGCGGACTGGTTCGCCGTCACGGCCCTGTTCAGTCATCCGCTGGGCCTGCCCATCCCGCACACGGCGATCGTGGCGACCCGCAAGGACCGCATCGGGCGCATCCTCGGCAACTTCGTCCAGAATCACTTTCTGTCGCGCGACGTGATCGCCGCGAACCTGCTGGCCGTGCGGCCCGCCGAGCGCGCCGCGCGCTGGCTGTCGGACCCGATCAACGCGCGCCGCATCGCGCGCCAGGTGGCGAGCGGCCTCGCCAAGACGCTCGACGCGCTGCCCGACGGCGAAGTGCGCGCCATGGTCACGCAGCTGGTGCGCGCGCGGCTGCGCGACCTGCGCGTGGCGCCGGCGCTCGGCAAGACGCTCGCGGTGATGCTCGCCGGCAACCGCCAGCAGGACCTGCTCAGCATCGCCGTCGGGCTCGCGGCGCAGGCGGTGAGCGACAACCGCGAGGTGATCCGCGAGCGCGTGCGGGCCGAGAGTCCGTGGTGGGTGCCGGGTGTGATCGACAACAAGCTGTACCAGAAGATTCTCAGCGCCATCGAGCGGCTGTTGCGCGATGTGGGTGATGATCCGCTGCACCCGCTGCGCGCCACGTTCGATGCGGCCCTGGGTGACTTCATCGACCGGCTGCAGCATTCGCCGGAGGTGATTCAGAAGGCCGAGGCGATGAAGGCCGACTGGCTCTCCGATCCGCAGGTGGAAGCGCTCGCTGCCCGGTTGTGGGACGAGGCGCGCCACGCCGTCGTCGCCTACGCGACGGGCGCCGAGGGTGCGCCGCCGGGGCCGCTCGAGACGGGCATCGCCGAGTTCGGCTCCGCCCTGCTCGCGAACGAAAGTGTCCTGGCCGAAGTGGACGAGATGGTGATCGACCTGACCGCCGGGGTGGTGGAACGCTATCGGCAAGAAATCGGCGACCTGATCGCGCAGACCGTCGCGAGCTGGGACCCGGCCGTCACCGCGCGGCGTTTCGAGCTGGCGGTGGGGCGAGATTTACAATTCGTCCGCATCAACGGCACGCTGGTGGGCGGGCTCGTCGGGCTCGCGATTTACACGCTGCTACGCTTGTGGCGCTGAGAGCCGGTAGCCGCGGCCGCGGATCGCGACCAGCAGGGTCGGGACGGCGAAGAGCGTAATCGGGGTCGAGAGCGCCAGCCCGCCGATGACGGCGAGGGCCAGCGGGCGCTGCAGCTCGCTGCCGGCGCCGAGGCCCAGGGCCAGCGGCATCAAGCCGAACAGCGTGCACAGCGTGGTCATCAAGATCGGGCGCAGCCGCACGCGCGCCGCTTCGCGGATCGCCAGATCGAGCGGCGCACCGGTGGTCTCCATCCGCAGCCGGGTGAAGTCGAGCAGAATGATGCCGTTCTTCACGATCAAGCCCACGAGCAGAATCAGTCCCATGAACGACGAGACATTGAGCGCGGTGCCAGTGACGAGCAGCAACGCCAGCGCGCCCACGAACGACACCGGTGCCACGAGCAAGACCACCAGCGGCTCCACGAACGACTCGAACTGAATGACCATCACCGCGCAGACGCTCACCACGGCGAGGGCCAGGACGAGCAGCAGCGACCGGAAAGCGTCGCGCTGGCCGGCGTACTGACCGCCCAGGAGGATCCGCACGCCGGCCGGGGGCGGATGCGCCGCGAGCACGCGCCGCACATCGTCCATCACACCCCCCAGCGAGCGGCCGCTGACATCCGCGGTCATCGTGATCATCTGCTGTTGGTTCTCGCGATCGAGTCCCAGGCGCGATTGGGTCGGCTGGAATGTCGCCAGGCTGCCGAGCGGCGTGACGCGATGGGCGCGAGCGCCCATGATGGGGAGCGCCCGCAGCCGCAACGGGTCGAGCCGGATGGCGTCGGGCGCCCGCACGCGCACCGCGACGGGCCGATCGCCGATGCGGACTTCGCCGGCGTTCACGCCCAGCAGGGCGGCGCTGACCGCGTCGCCCACGTCCGCGGGCGTCATCCCGATGCGGTCGGCTTCCGCCTGATCGACCCGCATCATCAGCTCGGCCGACGGCTCGCTCACGCCGTCGTACAGGTCCTCCAGTCCGTCGACTTTGTCCAGGTCGGGCGCCAGCTGGCGCGCGTACGCCTCCACGGTGTCGAGCTGCTCGCCGAACAGCTTGATCTCGACCGGCCGCGCGGCCCCCGCGAGGTCGTTGATCACGTCGGACAGGATCTGCACGAACTCGATGTGCAGCCGCGGCGCGGCGCGGGTCACTTCGTCGCGCACGTCGTCCATCACCGCGAAAATGGTGCGCCGGCGCTGGTTGCGCGGCTTGAGGCGCGCCACGATGTCGCCGGAATTCTGCGTCGTGGCGAAGAGGCCCAGCTCCGCCCCAGTGCGCCGCGACGTCCCGCTGATCTCGGGGGTCCGGGCGAGCACGCGCTCCGCGATGCCCACCTGGCGGTCCGTCTCCGCCAGTGCGGTCCCGCCCGGCGTGAAGTAATCGAGCACGAACGCGCCCTCGTCCATATCGGGCAGGAAGCCCGTACCCACCACCTGCCACAAGCCGATCCCTGCGGCGACGAGCACCGCGGCGGCGATCGCGACGCGGGAATAGTGTTCGAGCACCGACCCGAGCAGCCGCTCGTAGCGCGACCCCAGCGCATCGAGTCCGCGCTGCACGCGCGCGAGCAAGCCGGACTCGCTCGGCGCGACCTCGTCCGCGTTGACGAATTCCTCGGATAACAGCGGGATGATGCTGAGGGCGAGTACGAGCGAGACGAGCACGGCCACGGTGAGCGTGGTCGCGAGGGCGGCGAAGAACTGGCCCACCACGCCTTGCAAGAGACCCAGCGGCAGGAAGACCACCACCGTCGTGATCGTCGAGGTCGTGACGGGCCAGATGAGCTCCTGCAGCGCGTCGCGGATGGCCACGGTGCGGTCGGGCTTGAGCGCCAGCTGGCGCGCGATGTTCTCCGTGATCACCACGGCGTCGTCGATCACGAGGCCGATCGCGATCGCCATCGCACCGAGCGTCATCAGGTTGAACGACTGCCCGATCAGACGCATCACGAACACCGTGATCACCATCGTCAGCGGGATGGAGGTGGCGCTGATGGCGGTGATGCGGACGTGGCGCAGGAACAGGAGCAGGATGATGACGGCGAGCACCGCGCCGATCAACATGGCGTCGCGCACCGAGCGCACCGCGTCGCGCACCAGCGCGGCCTGGTCGTACACGGGCTTCAGGTGGACGCCCGGGGGCAGGGTGGGCGCCAGCGCGGCGGCGATCTGCGCCACGCTGTCCGCGATGTCCGGCGTGTTGCCGCCGGTCTGCCGGGTGATGTTGATCAGGGCCGCGGGCCTGCCGTCGCCGGCGATGATGCGGACGTGGTCCTCCGTGCCGAGCTGCACCGTCGCGAGGTCGCGCACGCGCAGCCCGTTGCCGACCACCACCGCGCCCACCTGGTCGGGGCTCGTCGCCTCCTGGTCCGTCACGATCAGGTATTGCCGGTAGTCCTGGGCAACGCGGCCCACGGCTTGGACGGTCACCGCGCGCTCGATCGCGGCGGCGAGGTCGGTGTAGGTCATCCCTTGGGCGGCGAGGCGCGCCGGGTCGGCCGTGACCTCCACCTCGTGCACGTCGGAGCCCTGGACGTCGACGCGGCCCACGCCGGGCACGCGCGAGATCAGCGGCTTGATTTCGTAGCGGGCGATGTCGTAGAGCGTGGCCGGGTCGCCGCCTTCCACGTTGTACGAAAGGATGGGAAACAGCGACGGCGCGAGCCGCTCGACCTCCACGTCGAGTCCCGCCGGCAGGCTCCCCGCCGCCTGATTCACCCGGGCGCGCACGAGCTGCAGCGCGTAGGCCATGTCGGTGCGCGGCGCGAACGTGATCTGGATTTCCGCCCCGCCGCGGATCGAGTGGGAGTGCACCCGGGTGACGCCCGGGACGATGCTCACGGCCTCCTCGAGCGGCCGCGTGATACTGAACACGACCTGGCGCGCCCCCAACGTCG
>DATLWA010000106.1:0-6111 GCA_035576905.1 Gemmatimonadales bacterium | reverse complement strand
TGATGCGAGTATGAGTGGATGTTCTCGGGGGCGAGCGCGTGCAGCAACGTCTGGACGCTGCCCGAGAGGAGGCCCAGCCCGAGGACGAGATGGAACGCGATGAACGATCGGCGCAGCAAGAGCGAGTTCATTGGCCGGGCCCGCCGCCTCCGGCGGGCGGCGGCGGCGTGCTTTCCTTCTTCTTACTGGTGACCTCTTCCACCGCCGCCTTGCCGGCGGCCGCGAGACCCTCGAGAAACTTTCCCGCCTTCCCGACGGCGTCCATCGTGCCCTTGATCATCGACACCGGCACGCGGCCCGCGCGCAGCGTGTCCTCCAGCGTCTCCGCGACCTTCTGGAACGGCGGCGCGCCGGCGGGACGCTCGGCGTACTTCGATTCCAGGAACTCGATGTAGTCGAGCACCTGGTACGCCCGCTCTTCCGACAACGTCTCGAGCTTGCGCAGCATGCGCTCGCGCAGAATGTCGTTCATGGCCGTACCTCGAGGGATATCAGGTCCACCACCGGATTGCCGAGATAGCGGCTCCGGCCCACGCGCACGCGTGCGGTGATGTCGATGTTCGCGAGCGGCGCCAGCGACGCCACCAGCGCCTTCTTCGCGTCGGGCACGACCACATACACGAAGCCGTGCTCCGGGCTGGGCCCGCGCGCCAGTAGATAGGTCGCGCCGTCGGGCACGTCGGGCCGCAAATCGTCGGCGATCTCAACCGCGATGAACTGCAGGCTCCATTTGAGCACCTGCCCCTGGAACCGCGCGGGATCGGTGCGCAGCTCGGCGGCACTCACGCCCACCAGCACCCCGGGCGTGTTGGTCTGCAAGTCCGACGTCTTGACCCAGCCCTCGAACTGCACGCGCGCCCATTCGCCCGAGCGCGACAGCACGCGCAACGGCGTTTCGGGCGTGATCGCGCCCGCGGGCGGCCCGTCGGGCGCCCGGTACAGCGTGGTGCGGCGGTTGGGTTGGGCCTTGGACGGATCGACGCTGGAGCTGTCCCCTGGTGGGGGGGTCGGCCGCGCTTTCGTGCTGTCGGAGTCGGTGGATGCTGCGGTGGTGGTGCTCACGGCCGCGAGCGGCAGTAACGACGCCCGCTTCATCCAGCCCTGGCGCTGCACGTGCACCCAGCGGGTCTGCGTGGCGAGCTGCTTCAGACCGAAGCCCTTCGCGAGGTGGCCCACCAGGGCGCCGCCCGGCGCCGCCCGCAGGTTCTCGCCGCCGTCCGGCGTCACGGCGAGATCGAACTCGGGCTTCGGGCTCGGTCCCACCGATGACGCGAAGATCCAGCCGTCGAGCGTGACGGTGATCCAGTCGCCCTGGATCGCGCCGCCCTGCACTGCGGCGCCGCGGGCGATCTGCGCCAACCGGCGCCCGTCCGCCGCCTGATAGAACCACTCGTTGTCGGCGGTGACGCGGTAGCGCGCCTGCGACGCGAGCGGCGCTGCAATCAGCAGCGCAACTGGTAGCGCGCGAAGCGCGTGGATAGATTGCATCCCCTTCAATATGCCTACGTCACGTGGAGCGCGCACCCCGGTCGTGTTGATCGTGCTCGACGGTTGGGGCTTCCGCCCCGGCCGCGAGGGCAACGCCATCGAGCTGGGCGACACTCCCGTGTGGCATCGGCTGTGGGAGCGCGCGCCGCGCACCCTGCTCGACGCGTCGGGTCTCGCCGTGGGTCTGCCCGACGGCCAAATGGGGAACAGTGAAGTCGGCCACCTGAATCTCGGCGCCGGCCGCGTGGTGCCGCAGGACATCGTGCGCATCTCCCAGAGCATGCAGTCGGGCGAGTTCTTCCGGCTGCCCCCGCTCGTGGCCCTGTGCGAGGCGATCAAGCGCCGCCGCGGCACGCTGCATCTGCTCAGCCTGATCGGCACCGGCGGCGTGCACGCGCTCGACGAACATCTGCTCGCGGCCGTGGAGCTGGGCCACCGCGCCGGCATCCCCGTGGCGATCCACGCCTGGCTCGACGGCCGCGACACGCCGCCGCAGTCCGGGCTCGGGTTCATGGAAGAGCTGCTGCGGCGGACGGCCGGGCGGGCGCTCGTGTCGACCGTCGTCGGCCGCTACTACGCGATGGACCGCGACAAGCGCTGGGAACGCACCAAGCTCGCGTTCGATGCGATGGTGCGGGGCGTTGGCGCCGCCGTCCCCGATCCGCTGACCGCCATCCGCCAGGCCTACGCCGCGGGCGAGACCGACGAGTTCGTGAAACCGCGCGTCATCACGGGCGCCCCGCGCATCCAGGCGGGCGACGGCGTGTTCGTCGTCAACTTCCGCGCCGATCGGGTGCGCCAGATGTGTCGCGCGCTCGCCCTGCCGGGATTCGACGGGTTCGACGTGAAGGACCGGCCGCAGGTGGATCTCGTCACGATGACGCAGTACGACGCCACCTTCCCCTTCCCCATGGCGTTCGGACCCATGACGCTGCACAAGATCGTGGCCGAAGTGCTGTCGGAGCGCGGCAAGACGATGTTCCGCACGGCGGAGACCGAGAAGTACGCCCACGTGACCTACTTCTTCAACGGCGGCATCGAGGCGCCATATAAAGGAGAGGAGCGCGAGCTCGTGCCGTCCCAGAAGGTGGCCACCTACGACCTGATGCCGCAGATGAGCGCGGCGGGCGTGACCGATGTATTGTGCAAGGCGATCGCCGGCGGTCAGCACGACTTCATTCTCTGTAACTACGCGAACGGCGACATGGTCGGGCACTCCGGTGTACTACCGGCGGCGGTGAAGGCCGTCGAAACGGTGGATCAGTGCCTGGCGCGCGTGATCGCGAGCGCGGAGCAGCGCGGCGCCACCCTGCTGGTGACGGCCGACCACGGCAACTGCGAGCTGATGATCGATCCGACGTCGGGCGGTCCGCACACGGCGCACACGACCAATCCGGTGCCGTTCCTGGTGGTGGGCGACGGCGCGAAGACCCTGCGCCACGGCGGCTCCTTGCGCGACGTGGGACCGACGATCCTGAACCTGCTGGGCGTGGACGTGCCGAGCGAGATGACGGGGAAAGACTTGAGGGAGATGTGATGACGCGATTCGCGACGGTGCTCGTTGGTGTCTTACTCGCGACGGGCCGTCTAGCCGCCCAGGAAGTCGGCCATGACCCCACGCACTCGCCCTATCACGACATCCCGCGGGGCGGCGGGCCGCTGTTCACCATGGGGTATCTCAGCGGCAGCCGCGGCGTGGTCGGGGTGGGACCGTCGAGCGGCACCGTGTGGGGCCTGCGCTGGAACGCGCGCGTCGGCGGCATGACCACGCTGGTGGCGAACCTGGACTACGCGCTGACCAATCGCTTCGTCGTCAACCCGGCCGACTCCGCGAAGTACCAGAAGACGGGGCCGTTCGACTCGCCCACCGCGATGGTGGACCTCGGCCTGCAGTTTGCGCTCACCGGCGGCAAGACGTGGCACGGCGTGTCGCCCTACCTCGGCACGGCGCTGGGCTTCGCGATGCAGACGTCGGCGCCGCGCGACTCTAGCGGCTACAAGTTCGGCACCAAGCTCACGCTGTCGCCGCTGATCGGCGCACAGTGGCTGCCGGCGCGCCGCGTCACGGTGCAAGCGGACCTGCGGCTCGTGTTCTGGAAGCTCAACTATCCGCTCTCCTACAAGCAGATCGCGGCGGACAGCACGCGCGTGCTGCCGCTCGACGCGGCGGAGAGCCAATGGACCCGGCACCCCTACGTCAGCATCGGCGTGGGATGGACTTTCTAGGCGACGGGCTGCGCCGCGCCTTCGCCCTGCTCGGCTCCGCGGATGCCGAGGTCTACGGCATCGCGCTCCTCACTCTCAAGGTCGGCTGCGTCGCCACGATCATCGCGTGCGCGGCCGGCATTCCCGTCGGGTACACCCTCGCCACCAAGCGCTTCTGGGGCCGCCGCGCGGCTCTGACCGTCGTCAATACCGCCCTCGCCTTCCCCACCGTGGTGGTGGGGCTCTTGTTGTACGGCCTGCTGTCGCGCCGCGGACCGTTGGGCGGCCTGCAATGGCTCTACACCTGGCAGGCGATCGTGCTGGGCGACGTGATCCTCGCCTTCCCCGTCGCCGCGGCGCTGTCGGCCGCCGCCGTGCAGGGAGTGGATCCGCGCGTACGCCGCACCGCCGAGACGCTCGGCGCGGGGCCGTGGCGCGCGGCGTGGACCGTGGCGCGCGAGGCGCGCTTTGCGCTCGCGGCGGTGATCACCGCGGCGTTCGGGCAAACGGTAGCGGAGGTGGGCGCCGCGATGATCGTGGGCGGCAACATCCGCGGCGCCACGCGCACGCTCACCACCGCGGTGGCGCTGTACACGGCGCAGGGCGACTTCGGGCTGGCGCTGGCGCTGGGGCTCGTCCTGCTGATCGTGGCACTGCTCGTGAACGTGGCGCTGCAGATGCTGCAGGGACGCGGCCATGCTTGAGCTGCGCGGCGTGCGGCACAGTTACGGCGGGCGCACCGTCCTCGAGCTCGACGCATTCGCCCTGAAGCCCGGCATGCTCACCGCGGTGGTGGGACCCAACGGCTCGGGCAAGAGCACGCTGCTGCGCCTGCTGGCGCTGTTGGAGCGGCCGACGGCGGGCGCCATCCTGCTCGACGGCGCGGTCGTGGCCGACCCGCGGCGCCGAGCCACCGTGCAGCAGCGGCGGCGCGTGACGCTGGTCGAGCAGCGGCCGGTGCTGCTGCGCGGCACGGTGCGCGACAACATCGCCTACGGCCTGCGGGCGCGCGGGCAGCGTCGTGTCCCGGCCGAGCGTGCGGCCGCGGCCGTCGCCGAGCGGCTCGGCTGCGCGGGTCTGCTCGAGCGGCGGCGGCACGAGCTGTCGGAGGGTGAAGTCCAGCGCGTGGCGATCGCGCGGGCGATCGCGATCGAGCCCGACGTGCTGCTGCTCGACGAGCCCGCGAGCTCCGCCGATCGCGCCGCGGCGCAGACGTTGTATCGCACGCTCGCGGAAGAGCGCGCCCGCCGGCCGCTCGCCGTCTGCCTGGCGTCGCACCAGCTGGAAGACGCCTATCGCTGGAGCGACGATCTGCGCGCGCTCGCCGACGGCCGCCTCTCGCCGGTGACGCCGGAAAATCTATTTCGCGTGGACCTGCCGGCCGCGGGCGCCGACGGCATGACGCACGCGCCTGTGGGGCCGCTCGTCATCGCCGTGATCGCCGAGCGGAGCGGGCCCGCCATTCTCGCCGTGCCGCCCACCGACATCTTCGTGAGCCGCGCGCCGCTCGCGTCGTCGGCGCGCAACGTGTTTTCGGGGACCGTGACGCGCGTCGCGCGGCATCGCCCCGGGACCGTGCACGTGACGGCCGATTTCGGCGTGGAGCTCGTAGCCACGGTCACCGCAGACGCCGCACGGGAGCTGGGGCTCGCGCCGGGCGTGCCCGTGACGTTCGCGTTCAAGGCCAGCGCGGTGCAGGTTTTCTGACCATGCCCACGAGCTATCTTACCCGTATCGTGGAGTTTACGGCCGGCCACCGGGTGCGGCGCGCCGACTGGACGGCGGCACAAAACGCCCAGGCCTTCGGCAAGGCGGCGGCCGAACACGAGCACGGTTATCGCGTCAGCGTCACGGTGCGCGGCCCGCTCGAGGCCGACAAGAAGGGCGTCGTGAACCTGAGCGAGCTGGACGGGGTGCTGCGCGAGGAGATCACGGCGCGGCTCGACGGCAAGCTCATCAACGAGGCGATCCCCGACTTCGCCGACGGCAAGCGGCTCGCGACCGGGGAAGCGCTTGCGGTGTATTTCTTCGAGCGGATTGCGCCCCGGCTGCCGGCGGGCGTGCGGCTGCACGCGGTGCGCGTTCAGGAGAGCGATCATCTCTACTCCGAATACTTCGGCGAAACCTGAGGGGTCGCGGCGGGGCCGCATGCTCGCCGAGTCGGCCGCCGTGGAGGAATGGCCGGTGTGGCTCGAGGTGAACGGCGAGCCCGCCGTCACCTGGATGTGCACGCCCGACCTGCTCGAAGAGCTCGCCACCGGCTGGCTGCACGGCGAGGGCTACATCGAGACCCTGGACGACCTGCTCAAGCTGCGTCCCTGCGCCACCGATCTGGGATTCTGGGCGGACGTGAAGCCGGAGCGGGTGGCCGCCGTGAAGGGCGAGAACCGGCGGCGCGTGCTGGCGTCGGGCTGTGGC
>DATLWA010000105.1:0-21636 GCA_035576905.1 Gemmatimonadales bacterium | reverse complement strand
CGCGCGCGACCCACCCCGCTCACGTCGCTGCGCGTCCACGCCTACCGCCGCGGGTTGGACGGTCTCGTCGCGTCGGTACCGCTGGGGATCAACCCCGACTCGACGATCTTCAATAGCTTCGATTTCGGCACCGTGCAGGGTTTGGAGCTGCTCTTCGAGCGCGATCTGAGCGGCGGATGGGGGCTGCGCGTGTCATACACACTGCAGGGCGCCCAGGCGACATCCACCAACGCCTTCAATCTGTTCACGCGCATTCGCGGGCAGCCGCCCGATTCGGGCCTGTCCAATCGCGTCGAGTTCCCGCTGGATTTCGACCGGCGCCACTCGCTCACCGCGGTCGGGCAATGGGAGGTCCCGGCGGCGCGAGGTCCGCTGCTGGGCGGGCTCGCAGGGGCGGCGATTCTGCGCGTCGGGTCGGGGCTGCCCTACTCCCGTACCAATAGTACCGGCGACACCCTCATCGGCCTGCCCAACAGCTCGCGCCTGCCCTGGGAGTTCACGCTCGACGTGCTGGTGCGGCGGCCGCTGCGGGTGGGACCGCGGCGCGGCAGCGTGTACATCGATGCGCGCAACATCCTCAACACGCGCAATACGCTCGCGGTGCGGCGCGACATCGGGTCACCCACCCTGACCGCCAACGGAATCGCCGCCCTCGCCCAGGCCGCCTACCAGGCGCACCCCGAGCCGATTCCGTACGAGTCGCCGCGCTATCGCGCCGCATACGACACGGACCACGACGGCTATCTCGACGGCCCGGGGGAGTTGCTCCCGTTGTACCTCGCGGCGGCGCGTGACTTCACGCAGCCGCTCTTCTTCTACGGCGCGCCGCGCATCGTGCGGGTGGGGTTGGAGTACGAGTTCTAGGTGTTGGGCGCCTCAGCGGCCACCGCCGCGAACGCCCGCACCGGAAACGATCCCATCGCCTTGACCTTTACCGGCGCGGCCGTGAAGCGAAATGGGCCGTCGGGAATCGCGCCCAGGTTGGTCAAGTGCTCGGCGATGGGGATCCCCGCGCCCAGCAGAATCGTGTGCACCGGGCGCGTGCCGTCGGTGTTGTCGTCGATGTTGAGGGAGTCGATGCCCACGAGCGCCGCCCCGCGGTCCGCCAGAAACTGCGCCGCGTCCGCCGTGAGAAACGGATGGCCCTTGAAGTATTGATCCGTACGCCAATGGCGGTCCCACCCGGTGTGCACCAGCACCGCCTTGCCCTTCACCGGCAGATCGGCGAACACCTTGGTGGGAATCGCGCGGCCCCGCTCCACCGGCCGGTGCACCACCACGCCTGCGAGGTCCGCCACCGACTCCAGCGCCAGCTCGGAGAGGTCTTCCCCCTTGGCGTAGCGATGAAACGGCGAGTCCACGTACGTGCCTGTGTTCGCGATCATCTCGATCTTGCCGATCTGGAACTCGGTGCCGGGCGCGTAGCGGGTGCGCGATTGCTCGCGCGAGAGAAAGTCGCACACCAGCGGAGCGGGGAGCCCTTCATACGTGATCATCCCCGACTCGACCGTGTGGCTCAAATCGATCAGGCGGGTCACGACTGCCGCTGCGCTTTCCATTCCTGCAGATAGCCGCCCGCCACGCCGCCTACGACCATCAGCAGGCCGAGCGCGCCGTACGGCGCCAGTCGCTGCTGAAACAGCAGGAACGCGAGCAATGCCGCCATCACCGGCTCGATCGTCGCCGCGACGGCCGTGGGCGCTGCTTCGATGCGGCGCGTGGCGTTAAAGAAGAGGAAGTTGGCCGCGAGGACGGTAGCCGCGGCGAGCACCGCCACGTACACCCACGCGTCGGGCGTCGCCGGCGGTTGCGGCGTCTGATGCCACAGCCCCAGGACGACGAACAGCACCACCGCGCCGCCCACGATTTCCAGGAACAGTACTTTCGCGACGCCATACCGCGGCACCGCCCAGCGCGCGAGCAGTGTGGTGCCGGCGTAGGACAGCGCGGCCAGCCCCCCGCCCACCACGCCCGCCGCCAACCCGCGGCTCGCCGACTCGGCGCCCGCGTTGCTGCCGCCCTTGATGGTCAGCGTGGCGCCGACCATGACGAGCACGGCGAGCAGCAGACGGATCGGCGTGATTTTTTCGCCTAACAGCGGCTTCGCGAGCAGCGCGACGATGACCGGGGCGGTGTACAGCAGCGCCGCGGCGCCCGCCACGCCCGCGCCGGCGATGGCGTACTGATAGCCGAGCTCAAACATCGCGACCAGCACGCCGCCGCCCAGTCCCACCATGAGCCAGCCCTTCAGGTCGGCGCGAAACAAGTCGGGCTTGAACGCCCCGTAGACCAGGAGCCCGGCGATGCCCAGCAGCAGCCGCCAGAAACCGATGCCCGTGATCGCCGCGCCCTGATTGTACAGCGCCGTCGAAAGCGGGCCCGTCATGCCCCACAGCGAGCCCGCGGCGACCGCAAACAGATAGCCGGCGATGCGCGAGCCGCGCGCCGGCGGAGGTGTCATTTCCATCGGGTCAGAATCTCCTCACGCCGGAACGTGCGCGTATTGCCGCGGAACAGAACCACGTCGATCAGCGCCATCACGAGGCACGCGATCCCCAGCGCGGTGAAATATGTCGTCAGCAACTTCCCGAAAACCGCGATCAGGATCAGGAATCCGGGAATGATAGCGAGGGCCGTCGCCTGCACCGTGGCCTGCGGGTCCGTCGCCTTCGCGGAGAAGCGCATCGTCACGAGTACCACGGCGGTCGCGAGCAGCGGCGCCAGCGCCAGGATGCCCAGCGCCCAAAACCGGTCGGGCAGGAGCGCCGTGGCGTACCGTCCGCTCGTTGCGATGTCGACCACCGCGATTGTGACGAGCGCCGTCACCCAGGTCATCGCGACGGTCGGCGCCGCCGCGGCGATCAGCTTGCCGAGCAGGAATTGGCGGTCGGTGATCGGCGTCGCGAGGATCGGCTCGAGCGTGCGCTGCTGCTTCTCACCGACGATCGAGAACGCCGCCGACGTGGACGACAGCGCCACCGGCATCAGCAGGAACAGGGCGGCCACGCTGCGCAGCACGTAGCGCGTCATGCCCTCCTCCGGCGTCAGCGCGGCGAAGTCGGGCATCATCCGGATGAGCTGCGCGACCTGCAGCATCCCGGCGTCCTGCCGCGCCATCCCCTGGCGAATCAAGAGCGGCGACAGCGTGGCGACGAACGTCGGCAGGCCGATGGCGAGCACCGGAAACACGAGGTACACGGGCCACACGCGGCTGTCGGTGCGGATCGCCTTCAGCTCCTTGCGCAGGAACAGCAGCAGCACGCGCATCAGTGGTCGCCCCGCAGCGTGTGCAGATAAATCGATTCGAGCGACGGCGTCTCGGGCCGCACCTCGAGGATTTCCGCACCACCCTGGACCAGCGCCGCCACGACGCGCGGCGTATCGGTTGCGGCGTCGGCGACGGTCACGCGCAGGGTCTCGCCGGTGACATCCACGTGCGGCGCGAACGGCTGGCCCTGGAGGCGCCGCGCGTGCTCGGCGGCCCCCGCGCGGACGGCCACGTGCACGCGCGCGCCGTCGCCCGCGCCCGCGCGCAGGCGCTCGAGCGTGTCGCACACCAGCAGCCGGCGCTTGAGGATTCCCACCAGGTCGGCGAGCCGCTCGGCTTCGTCCAGGTTGTGCGTGCACACGACGATGGTCCGTCCCTCGTCCTTGAGCTTGACGATCAGGTCGCGCACCGCGAGCGCCGCCTCGGGATCGAGCCCCGACGTCGGCTCATCGAAGAACACCACCTTGGGATCGTGGAACAGCGCGCGAATGATCGCGAGCCGCTGCTTCATGCCCTTGGAATACCCGCCGACCGGCTCGTCGCGCCGGTCCCACAGGTCCATCAGCCGGAGGTAGTGGGTCACGCGCGTGCGCACCACGGCGTCGGGCATGTCGTAGAGGCTGCCGAAAAAAACGAGGTTGTCCCAGCCGGAGAGGCGGTCGTAGAACCCCGGCGCTTCGGTGAGCAGGCCGCACGCGGCGCGCACCGCGCGGCTGGCGCGCGCATCGCCGCCGATCGCGTGGCCCGCGACGGTGGCACTCCCCGACGTCGGCCCGATCAGGCCGAGCAGCATGCGGACGGTGGTGGTCTTGCCCGCGCCGTTGGGTCCGAGGAGCGCGAACAGTTTTCCTTCGGGGACGTGGAAGGTCAACGCTTCGACGGCGGGGCGTCCATCGAAGCTGCGCGACAAGCCGTGCGCGGAAATCACGCCGCTGCGCCGCTCACAACAGCTCGCCCGCCAGCACCGTCACCGCTTGCCCGCCCAGACCCACGCGGTCGCCGCGGGCGTGGGTGCGCACCACGCCGCCGCGCGGCGACGCCTGATAGCCCACCAGCTCGGGCCGGCCGAGTTTGGCGCTCCAGTACGGCGCGAGGCAGACGTGCGCCGACCCGGTGACGGGGTCTTCGTTGACGCCCGCCGCGGGGGCGAAGAAGCGCGACACGTAGTCGCAATCGCTCGAGGCGGCGCGGCTCGTCACGATCACGCCGCGCGCCTCGACCTTGGCGAGGCCCGTGAAATCCGGCGCCAGCCCGCGCACGGTCGCTTCGCCGTCCACCTCGACCAGGTAGTCGAACTCGTTGCGGCCGACGTAGCGAGCATCCCGGAGGCCCAGGGCCGCGAGCATCCCCGGGGGCGGCTCGGCAGCCCGCTCCCGCTTGGCGGGAAAGTCCATTTCGATCCAGGCGCCGCGCCGCTCGGCGGTGAGCAGGCCGCTCTTGGTGTGAAAGCGCGCGGTGCGGTCGGCGGGGAGGTGCCCGTCCTGCCACAACACGTGGGCCGACGCCAGCGTGGCGTGGCCGCACAGGGCGACTTCGACGGCCGGCGTGAACCAGCGCAGCGCGTAGCCGTCGCCGTTCGTGTGGAGGAACGCCGTTTCGGAGAGATTCATCTCGCGGGCGACGTCCTGCATCCACTGTTCGTCGCGCGGGGCGGGGAGGATGCAGACGGCCGCAGGGTTGCCGGCAAAGGGGCGATCGGTAAACGCGTCGACTTGAACGATGCGCAGTCCCATGCCCCGTAAGTTACAAGCGAAAACTCGTCTTGGCGTGGAGCAGGCTGTTTTCGTCGCCGGCGAGCACCAACTCGATCAGGTGATCGATGCCGTACCCCTCGCGGACGTAGAGCATCGGTGTGGCGGAATCCACCGCCAGATCGAACACCAGACGCACCGTGTACGACTCGCCCGGGCCCGCCTGGCGGTCGAGCGAGGCGACGCTGCCCAAGCGCTGTTCCGCGGCGGTATCCCGTTCGTAGCGACGTCCCTGGCCGTCCACTACCACAGCGCGGGCGTTGTGCAGGCGCAACGGCATCCGCAGTGCCGTATTCGAAACGTTGACGGTGACAATCCAGAACCGCCCCGCCGCCACGCGCTGCGTTGGAGTCGCGCCGATCGTCTTTGCCGTGTCCACCGCTTCGACCGAGATGCCCATGTGGCAATCGAGATAAAAGCCGCAGAAGCGCTTGGCTTCGTGGAGCCCCAGGACGCGGGGCTGGCTGGTGAGCGACATGGTCAGGAGAATCGCGGCGTACGCCGCGGCCCAGATCAGCGCGCCGAGGCCGATCGCCTGGAGCAGCTCGCGCTTCTCGCGCAGCAGCGCGTGGATCACGCCCACGGTCGCGACGAACGCCGCCACGACCGTGATGAGCAGCAACAGGATGCCGCCGAATGGTGTGTTCATGGTTTATGGCTGTCCTCCGCCGTCCCGACGCACGGGACGGCCAGCTCCGTGGCGCGGGCGCTCACCAGGCGGCGCGCGACGCCGCGCGGCCAGGTCCACGACCGCCAGTCGGCGTGCGTTGCGGGGCCCCACAGCGTCAACAGTTTGCGCGACACGTCGCACCGGGCCTTGGGCTCGAGCTGCGGCAGGGCGTCGAGCAGCAGCGGAACGGCATCGGCGCCGAGCGAGACGGCATACGACGCGTCGAACGGCCGTTCGCTCGCGGGTCGCGTCAGGTTATGCCGCACGATCATCCCGTCCGGGTTGACGACGTGCAACGCGCTCAACACCGCGAGCCCTGCGACCAGGCCGCCCGCAGCGAACCAGGCGCGCCGTCCGCGCAGCACGGTCGCGGCGAACCAGGCGAACAGCAACGCGAGATAGATCATCCCCGCCGTCCCGAACAGCCGGATCTCCGACAGTCCGAAGGCGGTGACGTACAGCCGCACGCGCATCAGCGCGGACACCATCACCACCGCGAGCTGGACCAGGAGCAGGCCCGCGAGATAACGGAACACGCTGACCTGCCCGGCACTCTCACGCCGCACCAGCCAATCGGCGCCGAGCAGGACCGGCAGCACCAGAGCGCTGGCCCAGACCAGCTGGAAGAACCCGCTGCGCGCGTACACGGCGTAGGTCAGGCCCGTGGTCTGGTCGACGAACGACGCGCCGCCGAAGAAGTAGCGCGCCTGCACGACCACGAAGAGCAGGAACAGCGCGTTCACCAGGCCCAGGGCCGTGCCGACCGGGACGATCCCAAGTGCCGGGCCGCGATCCGCGGCGGGAGCGGGCGCGGGCGGCGCCAGCAGTGCGCCGCGCAGGTAACCCGCCGTGAGCACGGCCCAGAAGCCGGCGAAGGCGACGTGCGAGACGGCCGTCGCCAGATTCACGGCGATCAGGGTCTGCAGCACGCTGCTGAACACGGCGTCCGCCTCCGCGAACAACGCGCCGAACACCAGCAACAACGGCAGCGCGAGGACGACGCCCAGGAGCACGGCGCGTGCGCCGCGCAACGTGTCGCGGCGCGGCAGCTCGCCCCATTGAACGTCGCTGGCGAGCAACGGCACCACGCCCACGAATGCGTGCAACGCGGACCGCACCACGGATCCCGCATACTCGCTCGCCCCGCGCAGCCACAAGCGCCCGCCCTGCGTGGCGAGCGCCCCGATGCCCAGGACGCCGATCAAGGCCACCACGTCGAGCATCTGCAGCATCTGGGAATCGTGGCGCCCGAATGCGGCGCCGAGCAGGACGACGGTCAGCGCGAGCCACGGCGCATCGGGGCTCGCGGCGATCTGGTTGCGGCGCACCAGCACCACGCCGCCCGCCACCAGCGCGAGGCTCGCGAGGCCGACGTTCACGCCCCAGGGCATCGAGCGCAGCAACAGATCACCGCATACGCCGAGGATGGCGGCCGTGATCAGGATGTCGACGGCGACCTTGGTCTTCATACCGCCTCCTGGCTGAGGCCGCCGAAGCGCCGCTCGCGGCTGCGGAATTCGTCCAACGCGCGAGCGAGGTCGGCGGCGCCGAAGTCAGGCCACATCTTGGGGGTGAAGACGAGCTCGGCGTAGGCGCTCTCCCACAACAGGAAGTCGGAGAGGCGCTGCTCGCCGCCCGTGCGAATCAACAGGTCGACGTCGGGCAGCAGTTGGCCGTGCTTGATGGCGGTGCGGGCCGAGTAGTCGATCGCGATGCGCAGGTGGAGACGCGTGGCGGCGGCGGTCAGCGCTTCGGCGCGCGTGACGGCGTCCGCCAGCGGGGCAGGCAAGCGGTCGCGCCGGCCGATAACTTCGAGGCGGACGTCTTCGGCGGCGAGGCGCGGCGCTTCCCGCGCGAGGTAGCGCGCGAACAGCCGGAACAAGGTCGTGACCTCGGCTGCCGGGCGCCTCCAGTTGTCGGCGGAAAAGGCGTAGAGCGTGAGCGCGCCGACACCCAGGCCGGGGGCGGCCCGCACGATGCGGCGCACGGTCTCGGCGCCCGAGCGGTGGCCGGCGGCGCGCGGCAGGCGCCGCCGGGTGGCCCAGCGGCCGTTGCCGTCCATCACGATGGCGACGTGCAGCGAAGTACTTTGCGTCATAAAGTTTTGTCCCAAAAAAAAGAGAGAACGGTCAGCCGCGCGCCGCGCGGATCAGGGCTTCCAGATGATCGAGATAACGCTCGAGCGCCCGCCGGCCCTGGGCCGTGAGCCGGTACTCGGTGCGCGGCACCCGGTCCTGGAACGACTTCACCACGGCCACATACTGCGCCGCCTCGAGCTTGCGGGCGTGCACGCTGAGATTGCCGTCCGACGTCTTGAGCAGCCCCTTCAGCTCGGCGAACGTCAGCGTGTCGTTGGCCGCCAGCGCGCTCAAGATGCCGAGACGCACCCGCTCGTGAATCAGGCGGTCGAGCTTCGCCGCCTCGGCCGCGCCGCCTCGCTCGCCCTTCAACATCCGCTCCGCCTCGTCGCGGCGCGGTGCCGCCCCTGTCTTAGCCACCGTACCTCCGCGCGATGATCGCTCCGAACACCATATGGCCGAGCCCGAACCCCGCGGCCATCCACCAGTCGCCCCACGCGGCGGGCGCGAACAGCGCGGCGGCGCCGAGCGCCATGAACGACATGCCCATCACCGGCACCACCGGCACCGAGAACGCGCCGCCCGTCACGATGCCCGTCCCGTAGAGCAGCAGCCACGTGCCGGGGAGCAGGGCGGTGCGATCGGCGCGATACAGCGCGACCGTCAGCAGCGCTCCCACGAACACGGCGGGCGCGAAGGCCAGCCAGAACCGCCGCGCCGGGCCCGACAGCACCGGATCCGCCGCCGCGCGCGCCTTGCGGATCATGGCCCAGCCGCCGATCACCAGCGCCAGAAACGCCTCGGCCACCCACACCACGGTCCAGCCCAGCGGGGACGGCTGCCGCGCGGCGAGCCAGGCGGCGCCGAGCGCCGTGGCGCCGATCGCCACCTGCCCGAGGCCCGGCACGGCCGTGAACGACCCCGCGCGCTCCATGGTGGAGCGGATGAAGCGGAGGTTGTCGGCCGCCTTGTCGTGCAGGGGTTGAGCGGGCACGGTGTCATTCTAGGGGGCCGGGTTCACTCTGTCAAGTACTTTGTATCGCAAAGCTGTTAACTCACTAGCCATGAGGGTTTACATCTCCGTCGACATGGAAGGCATCGCGGGCGTCGTCCACGAGGACCAGACGAATCCGCTCGATCCCCGCTGCGCGCCTGAGTACGCGCGCTTCCGCCGCCTGATGACCGCCGAGGCGAACGCGGCGATCGCGGGCGCGCTCGAGGCCGGCGCCACGAGCGTGCTGGTCAACGACAGCCACTGGAACATGCGCAACCTGCTGGCCGAGGAGCTGCACGAGAGCGCCGAGCTCGTCTCAGGCGACCCCAAGCCCTGGTCCATGATGGAGGGCATCGACTCCGGGTTCGACGCGGTGTTTTTCGTGGGCTACCACGCGCGCGCGGGCACCGCGCACGCGATTCTCGACCACACCTACTCCGATCGCGTGCACGACGTGCGGCTCAATGGCCGGCCGGTGGGCGAGGTGGGTCTCAACGCCGCGCTGGCGGGCGCGCACGGCGTGCCGGTGGAGCTGGTCACGGGGGATGCGGCGCTCGCCGCCGAGGCGCAGGCGCTGCTCGGTGAGGACGTGACGACGGCGGTCGTGAAGACCGCGGTGGGACGGCAGGGCGCGCGCAGTCTGGCGCCGGCGCTCGCCTGCCGCCGCATCCGTGAGGCGGCCGCGAAATCGCTGCGCTCGCGCGGTAAGCCGTTCGTGATCCCGCCACCCATTACGCTCGAGATCGACTTCGTCCAGACCCTGCATGCCGATCTCGCGGAGGTCGTGCCCGGCGCCGAGCGCACGGCCGCGCGCACCCTCCGCTACACCCACCAGGACTACCGCGAGGTGTTTCGCGCCTTTCGCGCGATGCACAACCTCGCGGGCGTCCCGTCCTAGGCTACTGTCGGCACTGCCCGTTCGGGTCGGGCTTCGGTTTGTCCACCACGACGCGGTGATCGAGGTTCGCCACGTGCAGCGCCACGTCGGCCACGAGCTTGTCCACGCGCGCCATGTGCTCGTAGTCGATGTACTCGGGCTCGTCGGTCACCTGGTGATAGTCGCGGTGCAGGCCCGTGGTGAAGAACACGATGGGAATGCCGTAACGGGCGTATTCGTAGTGGTCGCTGCGGCAATAGATGTTCGACGGATGGCCATCGGCGTCCAGCGCGTAGTCGAACGTCAGGTTGTGATGGTCCTGCGTGTTCACCTGCTCCACCAGATTCCCCAGCTCCGTCGAGAGGCGCCGCGAGCCCACCAGCTGCAAGTACATCGGACCCCCGTGCAACGACACCGAATCCTTGGTGCGGCCGGTTTCGTCGCTGGCGGCGCCGCGGCCCACCATGTCCATGTTGAGCTGCGCCACGATCGAATCACGCGGCACCGTGGTGTGATCGGTGAAGAAGCGCGAACCCAATAGGCCCTTCTCTTCGCCCACGTGCCACACGAAGATCAGCGAGCGCTTGGGCTTCACCTTCATGCCGGCGAAATACTCGGCGATCTCCAGCGCCGAGACCGTGCCTGAGCCGTCGTCGTCGGCGCCGTTGGAGATCGAATCGATGCGGGTCTTCCCCGGATGCGCCGCGCGCCACGCCGCGAGGCGCTGATTCACCTGCGTCGTCTGCTCGGGCGTCGGCTGCTTGCGGCCGTCGTCCGCGCCCTCGGGCCGCACGATCTCGTTGAAGATGCGCACCGAGTCGTGATCCACCGGACGGGCGATGCCGATATGATCATTGTGCCCGCCGATCGCCACGAACTCACCCTTGAGCTGCGGATCCGAGCCGTAAATGATCCCGACCACGTTGCGCGCCGGATCGGGCACGGGCGTCACCGTGTAGCGCATGGCGAGCGCCACGGTTGCGCCCGCGGCGCCCACCGTCAGCGAGTCGAGCGGCTTGGCGAACAGCCTGGCGGCGGCCGCGTTGCTGATGAGGAAGATGGACAGCGGCGCCGGCGTGCCGGGCCGGGGGTCGTCCACGAACGTCTGCGGCCGGCGGAAGAACGGCAGGAACTGCGGCGGGATGCTGTCGAGCCCGGTCGCCGCGATCGCCGCGGCATCGGGCAGCGTCGGCAGCCGCAAGCGGCGCGCGGTCAGCGCCCGGCGGTTCTGAAACACCACCAGCTTGCCGCGCGCCTGATCCGCCGTGATCTGGTGCGCGGAGTCGGCCAGGTCGCCGCCGTAGACCACCGTCAGCCCGGGGTTCTCGATCGGCACGGGTGCGCTCGGCAAGAAGTCCCGGAACACCGTGAGCGCCGTGCCCGCGATGGTGAACGTGGACGTCGTGTCGAACGTGCGGATCTTGAGCGGGATCGTCTGGAAGTACGTGCCGCTGTCGCCCGCGGGGACCAGACCCAGCCGCTTGATCTCAGCTGCGATGTAGTTCGTGCCCTTCACGTTCCCCGGCATGCCGGCTTCGCGACCCAGCATCGAGTCATCGGCGAAGATGTACAACCGCGTCATGAGATCGGCGGCGCTGATCTCGGAATGTGTGGGTTGCGGCTTGTGGGTGAGAGGCAGCGACGCCGTTTGCGCCGCGAGCGGCCCGGCGAGAGCGACCGACACGACGCCGAGCAGGCGAGAGACGATCCGCATGACAATCTCCGAATTAAGAGAGTTTCTTTGACGGACGAGAAGAATACGGCCAAACCCACCCCGCCGTTAACGGTCCTTGAGCCGCCGCACGAACTTGAGCCCCGACCACACGTCGTCCACGGCACACACCTTCACGTCCACCAGACCCGTGGCGAGGCCGATCGTGCGCACGACGTCCTCCGTGAGATCGGTGGCGACGCCGGACGTGCCCTTGGGCCAGGAGATCCACAACGTGCCGTCGGGTGTCAGGGCGCGCGCGAACGATGGGAACCGCCGTGCCAGCTCGGCCCGGCGCTTGGAGAAGAAATGAATGAACGGCGCGGGGCGGCCGAGTTTGGGCTGGATCTTGGCGCCCGCGGGGAGCGGGCGCAGCAACGCGCGGTAGTTGCGGGGCGCGTTGAGCGCGGCGACTGTCGCGCCCGGCTTCACGCCGAGCTTCTGGGCGAGCGGTTTGCCGGAATAACCGGCCATGCTAGAGCCGTCGCGCCAGGATGCCGATCCCCGCGTTCTGTCCTTTGCGCCGCGGCACCGACATATAAATGAGATAGAGCGCGATCCACGTGAGCCAGCTGGCCCGCTCGCTCCACGTCAGCGCCCGCAGCATCAGCCAGGGCTGGCTGAACCCCGCCGTCCAGCCGCTGGCGTTGCCCTGCGCCATCGCGAGCGAGCGCGCGATCACGTGATTCGCCGCGAAGCCCCGCGCGCCCGGGTGCGTGAGATTCCACACGCAGGTGACCTTGCCCCAGCCGTGATTGTCCGATGCCCCCGTGACGAGCAGATCGTGGGCGCGCGCCAGCTCCATCACGTCGCGCCGCGCGCCCGCGGGGAAGCCGATCGCCTTGGGGGCGCAGTTCACGATCTCGAACCCGTCCACGCCCGCGGCGACGAACTGGTCCAGGTCCTCGCGATGATGGTCCCAGTATTCCGGAATCGACGCGATGGCGATCGCCCCCTGCTGGTGCAGGGCCGCGAACAGCTTCAGCATCGCCGGTGTGTCGGCCAGATATGGCGTGCGATCGAGCGTGCGCGTTTCGCCGAGGGCCACGATATGCTGCTGGTACACGCTCCATTCGACGCCCGGCAGCAGCACGATCGGCGTGGTGATGCGGCGGTTGAAGACGATGTTATGGTCGGTGACGTAGGACGCGCCGAACCCCTGCACCGCGTGCCAATGGGCGAGGTCCTGCACGCTCCAGCCGCCGAGGATCGTCCGGCCGTCGTGCGACGCGTCGGTGTGGGCGTGATAGTCGATCACCGTCGCCGAGGAGTCCGCCGTCACCAGGGCGGGGACGGGCCGGGGCAGCAGCACGGTACCGACGGCCGTGAGCAGGACCAGCACCGGCCCGAGCAGACCGCGCCGCACGCGCTCGCGCACGGTGCCGCGCCGCAGCGCGCCCCACGCCCCAAGTCCCAGCGCCCAGGTGATCAACAGCGCCTGCGCGCGGCCGAGGGAGAGAAATGTCAACGCGTCGAACGTGTCGGACAGCGGGGCGAACACCACGTAGGCGAGCGGCCGCGCAAGGTCGGCGTCGGGCGCCGTACCCGTGACCGCGTCCACCAGCGGCGGCAGCGCGGCCGCCGCCGTGACGAGCACCAGTATCGCGAGCAGGCACGCGATCGGGTGGCGACGGACGACGTTCATTCGTAGGTTCTCGCGGCGGGGATGCTGCAAGCTACGCCGGAACGGGGAGGAATCCAAACGTGCCACCCGCGGTACTGATCGGCGGCATCGTGGCGGTGGTCGGCGGCCTGATCTGGCTGGCCGTCGCCATGGAGAAGAAGCGGCGCGAGGCGCTGGAGCAGTTCTGCATGATGCGTGGCTTCACCTTCGAGCGCGAGCGGAAGGACGCCTGGCGCCCCTATCAGGCGGCCGTACCGCTTTTCGACAGTGGCGGCCGCCGCCGCTGGGGGTACACCATCGGGGGCAGGGTGGGGAAGCGCGCGTTCACGGCCTTCGAGTACGCCTATACCGTGTCGAGCGGCAAGAACAGCCAGACCTACAAGTTCCGCGTGATGTGCTGGGAAACGGGCGACAAGCAGTTGCCGCTCTTCTCGATCTCCCCCGAAGGCTTCTGGAAGCGCTTGGGCCAGAAGCTGGGCCGCCAGGATATCGATTTCGACGACGATCCGACCTTCTCGCAAGGATACGAGCTGCGCGGCCCCGACGAAGCCGCGATCCGCGCCGCGTTCACGCCGCGGATTCGCGGTGTGCTGGGCGCCACGCCGGGCCAGCATGCCGCGAGCAGCGGCACCCACCTGTTCTGGTGGAAGTCCGGTCGCCTGCCCCAGCCCGACGACCTCGATCCGTTCTTCATGGAGGGCGAGTCGATCGCCCGCGTGTTCCTCGAGTGAAGGGCTTCGCCGAGATTCCGGATGTGGTATTGGGACCGCTCGCCGGCCGGCCGGACGCGGCGTGGTACCGGGCGCCCCAGGGGAAATGGAATGCCGCGCAGATCGTCGAGCATCTCGCGATTTCGATCGAGTACTCCGCCGTCACATTCGAGAAGCGCCGCGCCCACGATCCCATGGTGCGGCGTCCGCGCCGCCTGATTGAAAAGCTGGGGCATGTGGTCATCATCGACATCGGCTGGTTCCCCCGGGGGTTCACCGCGCCCGAGGGCACGCGGCCGGCGCCGGACGTGACGCGCACGGCGGCGGAAGCGCGGTTCCGCGCGGGGTTCGACAAGTGGGGCGAGCTGCCGCGGCTGCTCCTCCCCGCGCGCCGCTATGACTTGTTCGTGCGGCATCCGCGCTTCGGCGACCTGACGCTGGAGGAGTGGATGCGATTTCACGTGATCCACTGTCGCCATCACGCCAAGCAGATCCGGGCGCGCCTGGTGTGAGCCGCAAGCGCGAGAAGAAAAAGCTCGTGGTGCGCGTGCCCAACCCCAAGGCGCCGGTGAAAGAGCGTCTCGACACGCCCTCCCACAAGGTGCACCGCTCCGACAAGCAGTATCGCCGCCGCCCCAAGCATCCGCCCGCCGAGCTGGAGTAGGAAACCGCCATGCAGCCTCGCGACGTTCTTGCAACGTGACTCTCTACCGTTATGACTATCTGATCGTGGGCGGCGGCATGACCGCCGCCGCCGCGGTCACAGGCATTCGCGAGGTCGATACGTCGGGCAGCATCGGCCTCATCAGCGCTGAGCCCCATCCGCCCTATAACCGGCCGCCGCTTTCCAAAGCCCTCTGGAAGGGCGAACCCGAGTCGAGCATCTGGCGCGGCACCGAGGCGGCGGGAGCCACGCTGCACCTCGGCCGGCGCGCGACCGATCTGGACCCGGCGATACGACAAGTGAAGGACGATCGCGGCGACACCTACGCCTATCGCCAACTGCTGCTTGCGACGGGCGGCTCGCCGCGGCGTCTCGGCATCACGCCCGACCCCATCATCTATTACCGCACCTACGACGATTACCGTCGCCTCCGCGCGCTGGCGGACAAAGGACTGCGGTTCGTGGTCGTGGGCGGTGGTTTCATCGGCTCGGAGATCGCCGCGGCGCTGCGGCTCGCGGGCCGCGACGTGGAGATGCTGGTGCCGGAGGCGGGGCTCGCGGCGCGCGTCTTTCCGGCGGAATTGTCGCGCCACCTCGTGGATTTCTACGGTTCCAAGGGCGTGACGGTGCGCACGGGCGAGGGCGTGAAGACGGTGGTGCAGCGTGGCGCCAAAGTGGTGATCGCGACGAGCACCGGCCGCGAGGTCACGACCGACGTCGTCGTCGCGGGTCTCGGCATCCTGCCGGGCGTGGACCTGGCACAGCAAGCCGGGTTGAAAATCGACAACGGCATCGTGGTGGATCAATTCCTGCGCAGCAGCGACGCGAACGTCTACGCCGCGGGCGACGTCGCCAATTTCCCCAACGCCGCTTTGGGTGTGCGAACGCGGGTGGAGCACGAGGACGCGGCCAACACGATGGGCGCCGCGGCGGGCCGCGCCATGGCGGGCAAGGGCGCGCCGTACACGCACCTGCCGTTTTTCTATTCCGACTTATTCGAGCTGGGTTACGAAGCGGTCGGCGATCTCGACGCGCGCCACGAGACCGTGGTGGATTGGAAGGAACCGTTCCGCGAGGGCGTGATCTATTATCTCAAGGACGGCCGCGTGCGCGGCGTGCTCTTGTGGAACACATGGGGCCAGGTGGACCACGCCCGCGCGCTGATCGCCGCGCCGGGCCCGTTCCGCGCGGGCGACCTCAAGGGACGTCTGCCGCGCGCCTAGAAGCGGTACCCCGCCGCCAGATTCATGTGGTTCACGGCGAAGTCGCCCGCGACGTAGCGCGTCTGCAGCCGGCGAAACTCGAAGCCGAACATCAGCGGACCGGGCGGCCGCCACTCGACGTGCCCTTCGACAGCCACGTTGCGGAAGCGCCCGTTGGCGAGCACGTCCGCGTCATTGGGATCGTCGATGCCGCCCCCGCCGCCGAACATCCATTGCGCCGTCGGCCGGATGTTGAGCTGGGCCCAGCCGCCCTTGGTGCGGACCGGCACTCCCTGGACGCCGAAATTCTGACTGATGCCGCCGCCGCCCAGGCCCGCGAGGGCTCGGCCCGTGAACGCCTCCCCGATCACTTCCGCGATCCCGATCTTGAACCGCGCATCGACGGTCAGCGCGCGCGACGTGAGAATGCTGTCGCCTGAGACCGAGTCCATCCCCTTGATCCAGCCGAGGTGGCCGCCGACGGCGATCTCGCTGGGGTCATCGGTCGCGCCCCAACCGAGGCGCAGCCGCCCCTCGAGCTCGGGGCGCGCGGTCCGCTCGGCCGAGTCCGCCTGCGTGAGGAAGGCGGGCTGGGCGGCGCCGGTGGTGGGGGCGAGGAGGGCGCCCTGGAGCGCGAGCCGCAGCGTGTACCCGGCCTCGACCGTGAAGCGCACCTGGGGAATCCACAGCCACAGATTGCCGGAGCCCGCAAAGTCGGGAAATCCGATCGCGGCGAGCGACCGAGGGCTGCGTCCCGCGACGAGGGGCGCCTCCTGCCCGATGAGCAGCTCGGCGTGCGGCCACGTCACCGTGCCCGTGATACGACGGAGCCGCAGCAGCGGGAACGTGCGGCCGCCGGAGCTGGGCTGCTGGCCGCCGTAGAAATCGGCGTCGACTTCGCCGACGAAGCTGCCACCTAGCACGTCGGGATCGCTGAGCAGCACACCGAGCCGGGTCTGGCGGATCGAGCCGCCGGCACTCTTCACGCCGACGTTGTCGG
Organism: Gemmatimonadales bacterium; assembly: GCA_035576905.1. Lineage (GTDB taxonomy): Bacteria > Gemmatimonadota > Gemmatimonadetes > Gemmatimonadales > GWC2-71-9 > DATLWA01. The sequence goes on along the minus strand of DATLWA010000105.1, from coordinate 5,087 downwards.
TGTCCGCCAGCAGCGGCAGATCGACGTTGGCGACGTGCGCGCTGTTATAGAAACCATTCACCAGCACGAGCCCCGTGAACTCGAGCGTGCGCTTGGCCGGCGCCTGCGCGGCGAGCGGCAGGGCGACGGCGAGGAGAATCAGAGGTGCGACGCGCATCACGTGCGGCTCCTGGCAATTTGTCCACGTTTACAGTAAGCTCAGCGGCCCTGAACGCAACGGGAGACTCGTGACGGGAATGCGACGCGCGCTGTGGTGTCTGGCGGTGACCTGCCTCACGGGAGCGCCGGCCGTCCTGTCCCAGACGGGAAAAGTGACGGGCCGGGTGAGCATTATCGAGCGGGACAACAAACCCAGTCCCGACCTGGGATCCGCCGTCGTCTACCTCGAGGGCGCGGGGCCCGCCGCGCGGCCGGGGACGTTCGAGATCGCGATCAGCGACAAGGCCTACGTGCCCCACGTGATGGTGGTCCCGGCCGGGTCGACCGTGAACTTTCCCAACCACGATCCCTTCAACCACAACGTCTTTTCCCAGAGCGACCCCAACGCGTTCGACCTGGGATTGTACGGCCGCGGTGAGGCCAAGGGCCACACGTTCACGGGCGCGGGCCTGGTGCGCGTGTTCTGCAATGTCCATCCGCGCATGGTGGCCTTCGTGATGGTGACGCCCAATCGCTGGTTCACGCAAGCAGGCGGCGACGGCACATTCGCGCTCGACAACGTGACGCCGGGGCACTACCGCCTGCACGTGTGGCACGAGCGGGCACCCGCGGAGGTCGTGAAGGACGTCACCGTGACCGCCGGCGCGGCGGTCGCGGTGGACGTCGCGCTCAACGCCCGCGGCTACAAGTGGCAGCCGCACAAGAACAAGTTCGGACGCGACTACCCCACCAATGCCGGGCGCGAGCGCTATTAAGACCTTCGGCCTCGCCGGCAAGATCTTCCTCGCCTCCGCGCTGCTAGTCGTGGCGGTGCTGGGCGGCACGTTCGGCGTGACGTCGATTCAGGCGAACCGCACGGCCGACGCCGCGATCAGCCGCCAGCTCGCCAACACGCGCAGCGCCGCGGAGGATTTTCTCGCGGCGCGCACCCATACGCTCGCCGGCATGAGCACCGTGTCCGCCGGCGTGCCGCAGTTCCGGGAGCGCCTGCTCCGCAGCAAGAACCGCGACGACGTGCTGGACCAGGCCCAGGAGTACCGCAACCTGATCGGCGCGGCCTGGGTGCTCGTCACCAACCAGGACGGCATCCTCATCGCGCGCACCGATTATCCGGCGGAGCAGGATATCGACCTGTCGCGCGGCGCGCTGATCGGCAACGCCCTCGGCGGCGATCAGACGAGTGGCGCGTTCATCGACGATCGCGATCCCCGGGCGATCCGCCTGTTCATCGCCACCGCCACGCCGCTTGCGTCGTCGCCGCAGTCGGCCCCGCAAGGCGTGCTGGTCGCGGCCTACGCCGTGGATGACTCGCTCGCCGGGGCGGTGAAGCGCGCGACCAACGCCGACGTCGTCTTCTTCGCGCTCGACACCGCCAATCACCCCATCGTCGTGGGCAGTACGCTGCCACCGGCCGAGATGGGCCCAGCGTTGGAGACGAGCCTGCGCGTGGACTCGCTCGGCGATTCGACGGCTGCGCCGCTGACGGCGCAGGTGGCGGGGCAGCATCTGATCGGCCTGGCGGCGCCGATTCGCTCGGCCGGCGGCGATCCGTTCGGCGGCTTTGTCGCGCTGCGCTCGCGCGACGAGGCGCTGGGCGCGTTCCGCGCGTTGCAGCGCACGATGGTCCTCGCCATCGCGCTGGGCGTGGTGCTGGCGCTGGTGTCGGCCTTCTTCCTGGCGCGCCAGATCGCCGGACCCGTGCAGCGCCTGGCGGACGCCACCCGGCGGGTGCAGGACGGCGACTACGCGGTCGAGATCGCCGTCACCTCGCGCGACGAAATCGGCGTGCTGTCGCAGGCGTTCAAAGCCTTGGTCGAAGACCTCAAGGAGAAGAACGACCTGGTGCAGTACATGATGCAGGCGTCGGGGAGCGCCGCGACGCAGCCCGTGCAAGCGATCCCGACGGGCATGCGCACGGCCGTCATGGCGACGCCGGGCGCCGAGGCGCTGCGGCCCGGCGCTTTGCTGGATGGCCGTTACGACGTGAAGGAAGTGTTGGGCGTGGGCGGCATGGGCGTCGTGTACCGGGCGTTCGACCGCGAGCTGCAGGAGCCCATCGCCATCAAGACGCTGCGGCCCGAAGCGATGTCCGGCGATCCGGTGGCGCTCGAGCGCTTCAAGCAGGAAATCCGGTTGGCGCGCAAGATCGCGCACCGCAACGTGGTGCGCACGTACGACCTGGGCCAGGTGAACGGCATGTATTACCTGACCATGGAGTACGTCGAGGGCACGTCGCTCAAGCAGCTGATTTCGTCGCGCGGCAAGCTGCCGATGCCCGTCACGCTGACCATCGGCAAGCAGTTGTGTCGCGCGCTCGAGGTGGCGCACGCCGAGGGCGTGATCCACCGCGACATCAAGCCGCAGAACATGGTGGTCGAGCCGAGCGGGTTCTTGAAGGTGATGGACTTCGGCATCGCGCGGCTCGCCAATCCCCCGAAGGGCAAGGGACTCACCGAGGCCGGCATGTCGATCGGCACGCCCGATTACATGTCACCCGAGCAGCTCTCGGGCGGCGAGCTCGACCTACGCAGCGATCTCTATTCGGCGGGGGTCGTGCTGTATGAGTGCGTGACGGGCCGCGTCCCGTTCGAGGCCGAGACCACCTGGTCGCTGATCGCGAAGCATCTGGAGGAGGAGCCGCCCGATCCACGCGCGCTCAATCCTGAGGTGCCGGAGGCGCTGGCGCGCGTGATTCTCAAGGCGATGGGCAAGGATCGCGAGGCGCGTTACGCGACGGCGGCCGAGATGCACGACGCGCTGGCAGCGATCGGCTAAAGACCTGCGAACCAGGGGTAGCCCTGGTCCTCCCAGTACCCGCCCGGCCGTTTGTCCGTGAACGTGATCGATGTGAGCCACTTCGTCATCTTGTAGCCCAGCTTGGTGGGCGAGTACAGCCGCAGCGGCGCGCCGCGGTTGGGCGCGAGCGGCTGGTCGTTCCACGCATACGCGAGCAGCGTCTGCGGGTGCATCGCGCTGGCGATATCCCAGCCGTTGGAGTAATCCGCGTCGAACGAGTGGAAATCGAGATAGCGCGCGGCGGCGGTCGGCCGGCACATCGCCGCGATGGTGGACACGGGCACGCCGTGCCACGTGGCGATGGCGCTCCATCCTTCCACGCAGTGGTGCTTCACCGTGTAGGTGACGCGCGGCAAGCGCTGCAGGTCGTCGAGCGACAGCGACAGCGGCTGCTGCACGAGGCCCTCTACCCGCAGCCGCCACGCCTTGGGATCGGCGAGCGTCGGGACCGTATTCGAAATCATGTACGCGGGCATCTGCGAGCTGCGCTCTGACGCTGCGTACTCGTGCGCCAGTCGTGTGGGTGAATAGAGGATTTTTTCGCCAACCCAGTCGTTCACGCGGCTCCAGCTCATGAGCTTGGGACGGATCGCGTTGCCGCCGTCCCAGCCGCACGCGGCGGCGAGCGAGGCGGTGCCGCCGGCGAGGCCGAGTCGCAGCAATGCGCGACGATCGATCTTGAGGTCAGTCATGGCTTGGGAACCTCCCCCGGTACCAGCCGCTGAGTATCGCCCGCAGCGACGCGGGGTCCACGACGAAGACGAGAATCACGTGCACGATGCTGAAGCCCACGAACGCCCACACGATCCAGAAGTGCCAATAGCGTGCCAGCTGAAAGCCGCCGAACAAGGACGTGAGCCAGCCCAGCTGCGTCGGCTTGTAGATCGACAGGCCGGACAGCACCGCCAGCACGCCCAGCACGACGACGCTCGAGTACGCGAGCTTCTGCAACGGGTTGTGCTTGCCCTGCGCCGGATGATCTTTGCGCAGGTGCAGGTAGTACTTCATCATCTGAATGGCGCCCGGAATGTCACTCGGCCGAAACAGCAGGCTGCGCCACTCGCCGCTCGCCGCGAGGTAGCACACATACAGCAGGCCGAACGCCACCAGCGGCCACATCAGCGCGAAGTGCCAGTTGAGCGCCCCCGCGAGCCAGCCGCCAAGCCGCACCGCGCCGGGGAAACGTGTGCCCTCCAACGGATTCACGTATGCGGCGGAGCCTTTGTCGCCGAAGCGCGCGTACGCCTCGTAGATCTGCAGGCCGCTCGTGATCATCCCGGCGAGCAGGAACACGGTAGCCCAGTGCGTCAGGCGCACGATCCAGTGGTGGCGCCGCACGAGGGGGCGGGCGGCGGGTGGGGTGGACGTTGGGGCGCTCATGGCTTGAGTATATTGTCTCCCATGCGGGTGGCAACGTTACTGGGAGCGGCGCTGCTCGCGGCGCTGGCGTGCCGACGGGGGGCCGAGCCGGGACGTTTGGCGGCGGCCGATGCGGCCGCGGCGATTCCGCCGCGCGATTCGGCGGACAGCGCGCTGCGCACGCCGCGCGTCGTCTCCGAGCCCACGGTGGTGGTGTTCTGGCTGCCGGCGGGCGACACGCTCGAGGCCAACGACGCCGCGGCGTTCTACGACGAAATGACCACCGCCACCGCGGCGGTGGCCGATACGCTGAAGCGTAACGACATCGCGCTCGTTCCCACGAGCGCCGAGACGGTCTACATCGCCCTCCCGAACCACAAGCGCCGGATGATCTTGCTGTCGGGCCTGGACTATCCGTTCGGCTACGTGCTGCTCGATCCCGGCGGCGTGGAGCGCATTCTCCCGGGCAGTTATCCCGAAGAAGACCTGATGGATGAGATTCGGGCGTATTTCGATCTGGCCGAGGATTCGGTCACGGTGCGGCCGAAGATCATCTCGTAGCACGCTTGACCAAACCCACGCTGGTCCTCAAGCACGCCCGCATCCTCACCATGGACGCAGAGCGGCGCATCGTGGACGGCGATGTGGTGGTGACGGGAGATCGAATTACGGCGGTGGGCCGGCAGGGGCGGGCGAAGGCGGGCGCGAAGACGATCGACTGTACCGGCTTCGTGATCATTCCCGGACTGATCCAGGCCCACATTCATCTGTGT